>CAIOLC010000206.1 GCA_903859055.1 uncultured Chlorobiaceae bacterium
AGCATGAATGAGATTTACGATGCTATTGTATATGGTATCCAAAAACAAAAGCCCTCAATTTTATATATAAAATCAGGTTAAATAGACAATTGATGCCTTAGTCTTATTGCAAAAACATTAAATATATTTCATTTTTATGTCTCGATTAATCTCTCCGAATAACCGCTTTTTTGTGGTAACGGAAATCTATATGCCATAAAATTGATAGCTGGGCTTAATTGATATATTTCTATTTAACATTTTTAAATCGGGAATTGCTGCATGGCAGGCGCATATCGCCCATGTTCCGCAAGCAATTTTCCTTGCCGATAGTACTATTGAGGAAAATATTGCCTTTGGGTTGCCGAAGGGGAAAATTGACCATAGCAGGGTTAAGCGAGCGGCGCGTCAAGCGCAGATTGCCGATATTATCGAAAGTTGGCCGAAGAAGTACCAGACCCATGTTGGCGAACGAGGTGTTCGGCTCTCTGGTGGTCAGCGGCAGCGTATTGGCATTGCCCGGGCACTCTACAAACAGGCGGATGTTATCATTTTCGATGAAGCAACAAGTGCTCTTGATAATGAAACTGAGCAGGCGGTGATGCAGGCTATCGAAGGATTGGGGGATGATCTTACGGTGCTGATAATCGCACATCGATTGACGACACTGAAAAATTGTATGCAGGTTGTGGAACTTGCCGATGGCGGGATCAAGCGCACAGGGACGTATCAGCAAATCATTGCACCCGTAAGAGCAGAGTCATCTCGCTCTCTCAAAATAGACACAGTCCCTCTATGAAAGCAGTCATCCTTGCTGGACGGTTTCTTTACCCATCATCTCCGAAAAGTCGCATATCAGTCCACTCTTGGTTGACATTGGAGTCACACCAACCATCAGGCAAATAAATATAACCAAGCTGTGTGAATTCGTGATTTACTCTGTTTATAAGGGGGTTCTGGCATTAATAATAATTTCATTTTAGTCGATATTGCAAATGAATCAAACACCTATTTATGTTACTCAACCATACTTACCTCCCCTGGATGAGTTTATTCCTTATCTCGAAAAAATTTGGGAAAACAAGCGTTTAACTAATAATGGACCCTTTCACCAGCAACTCGAAGAAGCACTCTGTGAGTATTTGGGTGTTAATCATATTGCATTATTTGCAAATGGGACACTTGCTCTGGTAACAGCATTACAAGCGCTTAGGATAACTGGCGAAGTGATTACAACTCCATATTCGTTTGTTGCAACGGCTCACTCACTGTTGTGGAACGGCATTAAGCCGGTGTTTGTCGATATCGATCCTGCAACATTTAATCTCGATCCCAAAAAAATTGAAGCAGCGATAACACCGCAGACAACAGCCATCTTGCCAGTCCATTGTTATGGCAATCCCTGTGATGTCAAGGCAATCCAGAAGATAGCAGATAACTACAATTTAAAAGTCATCTACGATGCTGCTCACGCCTTTGGAGTGGAAGATGAAGGTGGGAGTGTTCTGCAACATGGTGACTTGTCAATACTAAGTTTCCACGCTACAAAAGTATTTAATACCTTTGAGGGTGGAGCAATTGTATGCCCTGATTCCAAGACAAAACAGCATATTGATAACCTGAAAAATTTTGGGTTTGTAGGCGAAACAACGGTAATTGCTGCTGGTATTAATGGCAAGATGAGTGAAGTCAATGCTGCGTTCGGTTTGCTGCAGTTGCAGCATATTGATGCTGCACTCGAACGTCGCATGAAAATCGATGAACTGTATCGTCAAGAATTATCTAATATTGCTGGAATTACTGTCCCTGATGTACCGGAAAATATCAAAAGGAATGCCTCGTATTTTCCGATTCTTGTAGAATCCGACTATTTGCTTTCACGGAATGATTTGCATGAACACATGAAAAACTGCGGGGTTCATTGTCGGCGTTATTTTTACCCATTGATCACTGAATTTCCTATGTATAGAGGACTTTCTTCTGCATTTCAAGGCAATCTGCCATCTGCTGAGGCTATTGCCAAACGCGTTCTTTGCCTGCCAATTTATCCCACACTGGATAGTGATGATCAGTGTAGGATAATTAAAATTCTCGCGAACGCTTCTTACAGATGCAAATTACCGTAGTAAACGCACACTGGAATAACAGGGGGGATGAGGCAGCTCATCGACCCTTGTGGGCAGAACTGCAAAAACGCTATCCTGGCTGTCAGATTACTGTTCTTTTCAAGGACAAGAACCCGATAACATGGTTCCCTGATATACCCGAATAAACTATGAATCCTGCCAGTTCAAGGCATCGGCATGGGACATCTGGCATTCGGTTTTTTCAGAGGGTCTGATTGGCCAGAACCAGACGCTGAACATGATGGTTCGTATTCTGAAAAATTCGGATCTGATTGTCTATCCCCCCGGAGGCTCAGTTATAAACGACCGGTTTTTCTGGAGCAAACAACTCGAGTATCTCACGCCATTCCTGTGTGCCCGGATATTTCATGTGCCGATGGTGGTGTGTGCCCCTTCTATGGGACCCTATGATTCTGCGATGCCGCAACCAACGCGCAACATGTTGCTGCAAACGCCTGCTCTGTTCTGTGTTCGTGAAGATACCTCCCGGCAATATCTTGAAACAATCGGCATCAAGGAGAATGTTCATGTCACTATGGATTTGGCCTTCATGGACGACGTCGATAGCGCGGATGCCGAGCGCCAGCTTGCCGGATATCCGGAACTGAGCGAATTTCTGGCCGCGTATCCTCGTGTTGTCGGTATGACCATTTCCGATTTTAAATGGCATGTCACTCTGGGTAAGGACGCAGAGTTGCTCGAACGCATCGAGGCAACGGCACGGCAGATGATTACGTCACTGACCGACCGTGGATATGGTGTCCTGCTCATTCCGCAACTCTTCGGTAATCAGAACGACTACAATTATCTGCAAGCATTTGCTGGCGAAGGGGTGCATGTTATGAGTGACAAACCGGATACCTATGTTCAGCAGTATGTCATATCAAAGCTTTATGCAGTTATCGGTATGCGCTATCACTCCAATATTTTTGCAGCCAAAATGGGCACACCTTTCATTGCTGTTGTTTACGAGGAAAAAATGGAAGGCTTTCTTGAGTTGGCAGGGCTCAGTGACTATGGACTGCCATTGGAAACTATTTCCTTCGAAAAGCTCGATGAGAAATTCTGCACCCTTGAGAAGCAACACGATGCATTCCGGGCCCGACTGCAACAGGCCCGCCCGGAATGGCGAGAGCGTGCACGGAGAACGGTCGATTTGCTGCCGGATATTCTTTGAGACCCTTTTGATTTATTCACACCTATAATTCGTATGGATCTCAAATACCGCCCGGACATCGATGGCCTTAGGGCTATTGCAGTGCTCGCCGTTCTGTTCTTTCACACGCAAGTTCCGGGTTTTTCCGGAGGATTCGTCGGCGTTGACATTTTTTTCGTCATTTCCGGTTATCTCATCACGTCGATCATTCTTAAGGATGTCAGGGAAAACCGGTTTTCTATCGCAAGATTTTATGAACGCAGGATCAGAAGGATTTTTCCTGCACTCTTTCCTGTCATGTTCTTTGTTTTGGCGGTTGGCGCTTATCTGTTTGACCAAAGCGCATTTAAAAACCTTGGAAAAAGCATTATCGCAACCACGCTCTTTTCGTCCAACATTCTTTTCTGGCGCGAATCAGGCTATTTCGATGCTTCATCGCTCGAAAAACCGCTGCTGCATACATGGTCTCTCGCAGTCGAAGAACAGTTTTATATTGTTTTTCCCATCCTGCTCATGCTCATTGGAAGGTACCTGAAAGGCCGTTATCTGCCGATAGTTCTGGCAGCCTTCGTTCTTTCATTTGTGGCCAGCGTCTATGGTGTTGCTCATCATCCCGGAGCAACATTTTATCTTGTTCCGACCAGAGCATGGGAATTACTTGCTGGCTCGCTGCTCGCTCTCGGTGTTATTCCCGCCCCATCCTCAAATTGGGGTAAAAATCTTGGGGCTTTTGGTGGTATGGCATTACTTGCCTGGAGCATTGTTCTGTACACAGAGGCAACTCCATTTCCGGGACTTGCCGCATTACTGCCGGTTTTGGGTTCTGGCATGATTATTCACAGCGGCAGGGGGGGGGGTACGTATTTAGCGCAAAAAATGTTTACATCGCCTCCTCTGGTCTTTGTTGGGCTCATCTCTTACTCCCTCTACCTTTGGCACTGGCCACTCGTTGCCTTCACAAAATACCTGTTGTTCAGGCCGATGAATGGGTATGATAGTGCAATGATCATTATCGCTTCGTTTACACTCGCCTCGCTGTCATGGAAATTTATCGAGCAGCCATTTAGAGGTAAAGATGCGTTGTTATCTGATCGAAACAGTCTTTTTGTGTTGTCAGGGATTGTGATGATCGTGTTTATTTGTGGCGGTGTTGTTATTCATCTTCAGAATGGAATAGGTTGGAGGATTAGCCCTCAAATCACACAGACCGTGGATAAAGCTAAGAATGATCCAGTATGGAATCTCCACTGGAAATGGGAACAGGAAACAGCGAAAATTGGGAAAGGGATACAACCTCCAATAGTTGGGAATAAGAATTCTAAACCGATATTTGCATTGATTGGGGACTCTCATGCGGCTGCATTAATTCCTGCAATGGAGCAACAAGCCGTTATTAGCAATATTTCTGGTTATATGATAACACAGTCAAGCGTCCCTTTTTTGTTGGGAATTGAAAAAAAATATATAAAAAGTGATAATAATATTGATGAGGTTGATTATAATAATGCTGTAATTAATTTTATTGAAAAAAAACCAGATATTAAAACAGTTATTCTTATTTCTCGTTGGGCGGCAAACATCTCTGGCGCATGGACAGAAAAAGGTGAAGAGCCTATTGATATTAAATTGATTGATACATATTCACAGAAAATAAACCAGACAAATAAAACGGTTTTTCGTGATGCTCTTAAAAGAACAATTATCTGCCCAAGAAGAGAATAGTTTAAAAATAAAAGAAACAAAATTAATATAATCATGGCTGAAAAATTACCAATCACAAGAGAAGAAGCAATCGAGCTTCTTAAGAAATATGAGCAGAAAG
>CAIOLC010000207.1 GCA_903859055.1 uncultured Chlorobiaceae bacterium
CATCAATCTAGCAGCCTGTCGGACTTAAAATACTTCAAAAAATCTTGGAAATATCCTTATAAAGTATTATATTAAAGTCATATAGATATAATTTTTTATATCAGAATTTTCAGTGATTTTGCCTTATGAGTACCGATTTTATCAAAGCAGACCGTGATACCCCGTTTTTGTTCCCTCCATCCGTTCAGGAATGGCTACAAAAAGATCATTTAGCCCGTTTTGTGGTTGATATGGTGGGGCAACTCAACTTGTCATCACTCAGAGGAGTGTATGTCGGTAAAGGCTCAAGGCCGTATGATCCATCCTTGTTGCTCTCCTTGCTTTTTTATGGCTATTCAACCGGAGTGTTTTCCAGCAGAAAGCTTGAACAGGCAACGTACGATTCCATAGCGGTCCGTTACATTACAGGCAATCAACATCCAGATCATGATACCATCGCAATGTTCAGGAAACGGTTTTCAGCAGAACTGAAGGATTTGTTCAACCAGATTCTCATCATTGCCCATGAAATGGGGATTCTGAAGCTTGGAGCCGTGAGTCTTGATGGGACGAAAGTCAAGGCCAATGCATCGAAGCATCAGGCGATGAGCTGGCAGCATGCGTGTAAAATTGAACTGCAACTCCAAAAAGAGGTCGAACAATTATGGTTACTGGCAGATCAGGCCGATCAAGCATTGATTCCTGATGGCATGAAAATTCCAGAAGAGCTTGTGCGGCGAGAACAACGTCTTGCAACGATAGCGGAAGCCAAGAACAAAATAGAAGCACGGGCGACTGAACGCTATGAGCAGGAAAAGCAAGTCTATGAGAACAAGCTTGCGGAACGGGAACAGAAAGCCAAAGAGCGAGGCAGGAAACCAGGCGGTAAAGCACCCAAGCCACCAGTGCCAGGGCCGAAACCTCACGATCAGGTTAACCTGACCGATGAAGAATCCCGGATCATGCCGACAAGTGGAGGCGGATTCATGCAGGCGTTCAATGCGCAAACATGCGTTGATATCGCCACCATGCTGATTGTTGCAGCTCATGTGACCCAGCAAACCAACGATAAACAGCAAATAGAACCAGCAATTGAAATGCTGGACCAATTACCCGAACAACTCGGTCAAGTCAAAGAAATTATAGCTGATGCTGGATATTTCAGCAAGTCCAATGTCGATGCCTGTGAAGATGCAGACATCAATCCGCTGATAGCTGTTGGCAGAGACAAGCATAATCGAAACCTTGAAGAACGATTCAGTAAACCGGAGCCCTTGGCGGAAGATGCAGACAGTGTTACCAAAATGAAGCACCGTTTGAAAACCCCGGCAGGGAAAGCCCTTTATGGTGTGCGTAAGAGCACGGTCGAACCAGTATTCGGGATTATTAAATCAGTGCTTGGGTATCGACAATTTATGCGCCGAGGATTGGAAAATGTCGATGCCGAATGGACGCTCGTGAGCCTTGCCTGGAATCTGAAAAGACTGCATGTCTTGGCGAAGCCACGCCCAAAAACACCAATAAGTGCTGCTTATAAGGCAAAATCAGGAGTACAAGGCAGCCAATTGGGGCTGTTTTGCTCTAATATGCGCTTGATATGGTTTTCTATGGCTAAAATGAACGTAAAAAGGAAGATTGAGGACTTTTTTGCGCCCAACGTCCTTATCGTTAGTCCGACAGGCTGCTAGCCTTTTACTTTCATGCAGCTTGAGGGGGGATTTGTCATTGATACACCCTCTCAGGTTGCCTTGTCGGTATTATAGAACCTTTCAATACCCTCAGCGATGATGGCTGTGGCACCGATATTCTGCTCTACAAATCTCCCTGCCGATTTTCCGATTTTTTCCCTCAGTTGTGTATCACGGGTGAGGGCGCGAAGGGCTGTGGTTAGTTCTTGCTGATCATGAATCACGGTTGCGCCCCCTGCGGCCACGAGTCCTTCGGCATCAGGGGAGTTATGGTAACGGGGACCGAAGAGTACCGGGATGTGATACACTGCAGCCTCAAGGGTATTATGCACATTCACCCCGAAGCCTCCTCCAACATAGGCAAATGATGCGACCGAGTAGAGTTCCACAAGATATCCCGTCTGGTCGATAACCAATATCTCCTTTTCAGGATTAAAGTTGCCATTCAGGGCGGATACCGGCGTAGAAGCAAGGGAGCGCTTGTCCAGTTCGCGGTAGAGTCGTGCCATGTTTTCAGGGTTGACCTGATGTGGCACCAGAACCAGAGATAAACCCTTACCAAGAGCCTGCCAGGCTGAAAGAAGAAGCATCTCGTCCTGTTCCCAGATGCTGCCAGCGACCAGTACCATGCGCTGTTGATAGAGGTTTT
Organism: uncultured Chlorobiaceae bacterium; assembly: GCA_903859055.1. Taxonomy (GTDB): domain Bacteria; phylum Bacteroidota; class Chlorobiia; order Chlorobiales; family Chlorobiaceae; genus Chlorobium. The sequence continues at coordinate 2,317 of CAIOLC010000207.1, forward strand.
TGATGTGATCAACACTGGAGCTGTTTCTGCTTCTCTGCCAGACCTGGTCAAACCTCGGATCTCCGGCAGTTTCAGCATACTCGCATCTGAATTGCTCCCGAAAAGCCAGCGTATCCTTTGGTGATGCAGTAAAGATTTCGTCAAAAAGGTGAAAAATATTGCGGTAAAAACCTTTCAAAACAGGGTTAAAGTAAAGGGAATTTTCCTGGAGGACGGCTGCTGCAAGAATCAGCTTTACACCCGCTTTTTTTGCTTCAAGAAGATGGTTTGGCCAAAAGTCGTAACGCATGAGCAGCATCACGTCTGGCCTGAGCAATGCCACCAGTTTTCTGGCATTACGGCGGGTGTCTGTCGGTAGATAGAAGACTGCGGCTGCATCGGGATACTTTTTTCTGGCATTGTATCCCGAATCTGAGAGAAATGAGACAAACAGGGTGAGTTCAGGATGTCGTTCTTTCAACGCGGCAATAACCGGACGAGCCTGCTCAAACTCACCGACAGAAGAGGCGTGAACCCATAATCTGAACGCAGATGATGATGATTTTTGGCTGATATTTTGTTCGAGTGCCTCAAAAAGTTTTTCCCTGAGACGGAAAAAGGTTTGGAGTTTTGGGTGACGGGAGCTGATGAGCTTTGCGATTCCAAGAACAAAAGGGAAGAGGATGGTATAGAGAAAAACGGTGATACTGCTCATGGTGACCTTCATGCTGGTTTGAAAGAGTTGAAAAGTAAGAAAAAAGCTGAAAGGGTCACCTCTCCATTGTTCAGGAGTGGCCTATAAAAAATAAATTCGTCTTTTACAAAGAAAAATGGTACTATGGGTTCGTTTTAAGGTGTGGTGAATATGCTAAGAAAGGACGTTGGTAAAATTTCCAGTTCTAAAGACTGTTCTGATTTTCTGCGTTTGTGACGATACGATGGCCTCCGGCTCTTCCGGATGATGCCCCGATGTTTTCGGTTGATGAGAACTCTTCTTCATTTTTTTCTTTCCTGCATTGCTGCCAC
>CAIOLC010000208.1 GCA_903859055.1 uncultured Chlorobiaceae bacterium
AAAAGCAAAGTCGGATGAGTGCCTCTGAACAGATTGATGACCCCGCCCCTGCCTTGTTGCAGGGCAAAGAGTGCCACACACAATGCCCGGCATTGGCAGGAGGAGCCGGATAGCCGTTTCGAAGATGACTGGCATTTTTTTCTTGATAACTGCTCAATCGATTTCCTTATGGCGTGCTTTACAGAGTAGACGGTGATGCTATTCGTATCGGTGCCATCATGCATCTCTATCGCGATCCAAAGAATTGGCATCTGAGAACCCGTAAGTTTAAAAAAAAGAAACATTAACCGTTAACTTGCGCTTCAATCGACGTATGCCGCAACCATCAAAAAGAGCGTGACCATGGATGAACATCCCCCCCGGCAATCTGAAAATTTGTAGAAAGGCACGTCCGTGCGTTCCTGCCACAAAAATATCATCCCTTCGGGAAAAAAATTCCCCTTCTTGACAAGGAGTGCGCCTTTAGGTGCGGTTCGAATCCCGCCACCCCGCCCAAGTTTATAAGGCGATTGTGATTTTTTTCACTGTTGCCTTTTTGCGTTTCAGGGTACGCGGGGCAGGTATTGTGGAAGGCATAGCTACTCCCTTATTATATTTTTGTGCGTTGAGCGAGTGAATAATTGCATCACCATTCAAAAGAGTTGCACTTTTAAACCAATTGTCGGTTAATTCGGGTGCTTCATCAGTATCAACCCGAGTACTTTTTGTAACGCTTAATTTCTCTTTCATTTGCGTATCTCATGGATATAATTCGTCGAGTATCTTTTCGTGGAGTCCAAACTATGACCGCAACTCGATAGCGTAAAAAACCAATGGTGATAAAACGAGGTTCCCCATAATCCATTCTCTCATCAGGAGCTGTAAAATGCTTGCCGTTAAAGACGAGAGGAGCATCGTAAAAATCAATGCCTCGTTCTTCAAGTGTTTTTTTGCGCTTTGTTGCATCACATTCGATTACCATAATGTAAGGTAAGAAAAATCAGGTATAAGCTGTAAAACTCCAATGATTGCTTGAATACGCCAATGCAAGAGAATTCAGAAAAAATGTGTACCGTACACTTGTGGCCAGTGAGGAATAAGGGCATCAGTCGTGGGTTCGTACCGTGTCCTGCGTGGTGGCTACTGGTACAGCATTGCGGGGAACTGTCGGTCGGCTTATCGCTTCTTCGTCACCCCCGACTACCGCAGCAACTTTGTTGGTGTCCGCCTGGTCTTCGTCCCGTAGTCAGTTGGCTGCTCATTCCGACTTTGCTTTGAGCTCAACCGAGCAGGTAGGCACGAACCACAGAAAAGGCCGCCTGTTGGCATCCGAATTTTTGAACAACGTTGGTGACGGCATTGTGGCGTATTATCAGCTTTTCATCGATCTCCCTTAGACTGACATGATTTGCTGAAAATCAATTTCATTTTGTATTTTTATAGTAACTGTTCGAGGTCTATGTTGAGATTAATGTTGTGAGGTTGAAATGCAGCCTGAAGAAATTCTGAGCAATATTCGCCAGAAATATTCTGATGCAGTATTGCTGAAACAGCATGGAAGGTATGCCAACTCAATATACCTGAGTGGATATTGTGTAGAACTATCGCTCAAATATGCGATTACAAATAGGGGAGGAGTAGTTTAAAATGAGAGGAGAATCATGAAGCTATCTATAAAGGAGTGGGTTGGTCCGCGCTGCATCATCAATGAAGATGGGCAGAAGATTTATGAAGTAATTCACGGATTGTTAAAAAGCGGGGAGACTATTACGCTTGATTTTAATGGGGTAAGCCAGTTTGCTTCACCTTTTTTTAATTTTGCTATAGGCCAATTACTTAACGATATATCTGAAGATGAGTTGCGACGGCTACTGACCATTGAAAATCTCAATGAATCAGGGAGCCTGGTTGTTGACCGGGTCATCGAAAATGCCGCACAGTATCACGGTGACAAGGATTACCAGAAAATAGTTGATGACATTCTGGAGCAACAGGCCAGGGAATCAGATTGATGGCGATCAATTATTTCATACGGGCCGAAGTGGTGGATCTCAGGAGCGATACCCCAAATCAAAACTTTATCCAGGCTGCACGTATTCAGGGAAGACTGGTGACAAGATGAATCGCCATCACTTTTGCATTAAACAATCTGAGAAAGAGTCGCACCTTTTTTCTCCACACGTTACATGAACAACTCCGAACTACTTATTTACCAAGCCCCGGACGGTAGAATAAAAATAGATGTACGGCTTGAAGATGAAACGGTCTGGTTGACGCAGGATCACATGGCGCAGCTCTTCGGCAAAGCGAAGTCCACGATTAATGAACATATCAAGAATATTTTTGCTGAAGGGGAGCTGGTTGAAAGTCAGGTCATCAAGAGATTCGGAATTTCCGAATTTCAGCAAAAAGTCCCGTATTTCTACAATCTGGACGTCATCATCTCAGTTGGCTACCGGGTAAAATCGCTACAAGGCACGCGTTTCCGCATCTGGGCCACCCAACGGCTCAGGGAATATATTGTCAAAGGTTTTGCGCTGAATGATGAGCGGTTCAAGAGCGGCAGTTCGATGAACTACTTTACGGAGCTGCAGGAGCGTATCCGCGAAATCCGATTGTCGGAACGATTCTTTTACCAGAAGATCAAGGATATCTACACGACCAGCATTGATTATGACTCCGGAGCTGAAAGCACCATTGAATTTTTCAAGGTAGTGCAGAACAAATTGCTATGGGCAATCAGTCAGCAGACAGCAGCGGAACTGGTGTATCGTCGCGCTGATGCTTCACTGCCGCTGATGGGCATGCAATCCTTTGACAAAGCGGGAGTACCTGTTCGCAAGGGTGATGTGAGCGTTGCGAAAAATTATCTCAATGAAGATGAAATCAAATTGCTTGGCCTGCTGGTGGAGCAATACCTTGCTTTTGCGGAGGTGATGGCGCAGCAGCGAACGCCGATGTACATGAAAGACTGGATCCAGCGTCTGGATTCAATTATTCAGCTCAATGGTCGCGAATTGCTCACCCATGCCGGTAAAATCAGTCACCAGACAGCGTTCGAAAAGTCGGCGCAGGAATACGACAGGTACCGGGAGGCCCAGAAACAGCCGCAGCAGGAAGAGAGCCTACGGGAACTTGAGCGGGATATCAAACAACTCTTCAAAAAAGAGTAAGATGAGAAGTCCCGTTACAGGAGGGGAGATGACGCAGGCATCACAGGAAGCGCCCCCCACAACATCAGCGTTTGCCAATTAACGTTTTATTGCGTCAAGAATATCCGATGTTGTGGCCATTGTGGTAATACATGGCACATCCAAAGGCGATGTATCAGTAGGTGGCTGCGTTATTCTGTCGCTATGTCTTTCCTGAAGTTTTTGGTAATACGCTACCAACTTCTGCGCATCGTGATTAACCGATTCTGAAATGTGATGACGCACTTCACGAATGGCATCTATTACTGGATCAGCTTTCATGAGAGTTCTCCAATTAATTCAAGTGGTGTAACGAGAGTTGGGACAAACAGTCCAAGCATAGTGTTTATTCTACGGATATGCCCAAATTTATTGGCATTTGCTAAATGACGGCAATTCCAGGTAACTAAAAAATCACATTTATAGAATGATGCGATTGCAAGATGAAGAGCATCTCCCGCAGGATCGTTGGGCATAATATGATGTGAAATATAAGTTGTTACAATATCGGCAATCGGATCGCTGATATCAAGTAATGGCAGATTTGCCATGAGCGTTAACGCTTCGGCTTTGCCGGGAAATTCACCGCTTTCAAGCTCGTCAATTACAGCTTCACTGGTGTATACGCTATAGTTTTCAAGATACCCGTTCCACCATTGGCGAGTCCATTCTCTGCGCGCCACATTATCAGGCTCAGGACGAATTTCGTAATAAAAGCTTGGGACTGATGTTTCGATATAAAGAGTTGTTTTCATTGTCGTTTTATGTTTATAAACAATCGATAAGGTCTCTTTTGGTTGCTGCAACTGATAAAGAAGTTTAACGGTTAGCAGGGCATAACGGCATTTTTGTTAACCTTATACAGGCGTTGCTACGTTAGTCAGGAACTGCTCCACCTCTTTCCTGAAATTCTCTTCTACCATAAAGATATCAGTAAACTTTGCAAAAGCCCAACGGCCATAGGTGCCAATGTTGTTGACACCCGCAATCCAGCAGGTATCCATTGGACTTCTTCTCCCTGGCATCCTCGCCCCTGTATCCCTTGATCTCTACAACAAGATGGAGCAGATTATCTTCGCCACTGCCGCCATCAACGAGCACAATAAAGTCTGGGCGATAGCAGCGCATCTCTGCGCGGTAGTGGAGAGGTGCCCCTGCGGCAGTTCAACCCGGTAGCCAGCAACATTCGGGAAGATGATTTCAAGGTGGTCACGCTCCAGGCGAACCGCCTTCACCTGTATGGTTTCGCGGGGAGGCTGCGGCGGCGCAATGACCGGTTTGGCGGTAAAGTTGAAGGGAAAGCCAAGCACATCAGCATACTCAACATTGAAGAGCTCCTCATTATTGATCCCCATAAAGTCGGGCATCACCCTAGTTGGCACCACCTCGGTGAGCCGTGCGGGCAACAACGTTTCAAAACCCGCCATTGGTTATAGCCTTTGTTATGCACTGGGCTTTATTGAACTTTCCAGTTTCTTCTTTCTGAAATACTCGACAATCTCCTCTTTTGTCATTTTGGAGAGCTTTTCACTCAATTTCTCTCGTTGTTCACGCATAAACTGTACTGCGTCAAACGTTTTCTTGGCTGTTGTCTTCATAGGTCATAAAGGTAAGGGTTGCTTGGGATTGATGTCAGGCAAGTGTAACTGTCTGATTGAGTAATTCAACATTAAAATTAACCTTAGCGTTCAATGCTTTAAACACTTTAATAATTGTTTCAAAACGAGCGTCCGTCAGGCTGTTTTCTAACTTGGAGATTTGCGCTTTCTTTACACCAACCAACAGACCAAGTTCTTCTTGTGTCAGATGACGCTCTTTTCTTGCTTGCCTAATAGCATCACCGAGCAAGTCAAGCCGTAATTCGTTTTCAAATGCGTTACGCTTTGGTGTGCCAGCTTTTCCGATGTGTTTATCGATAACCTCGTCCAGGCTGATTGTTTTTAATGATGTATCGTTCATTGCTTTTTCCTTTCAAAATACAGTTTTCTGAGTCTTTCTGCTTTCTCTAATTCTCCACCGGGAGTCTTGTCTGTTTTTTTGATGAGTCCGTGTGTTGCGATTACATCCGCTCTGCATTTCTGCGCTCAGATGTTACCCCGGAGATGATGCTGTGCTCTTGTTTGACACGGCTGAGGCGCAAATTTGAGGCTTTTGTGATTGTTGATGATTTTGGGCGTGGTATTCCGGAATTTCCGGACAACCACTCGGCATTTCGGGTGCAGAGTCTCTGCTTGCTGATTGTCACACCGCCCAGTTTTTTCTGTAACGGGTATATCCTGAAAGTAGGATAAAGCGCACACATTAACGAAAAACATCACCGAGCAGGCACGATTTTCAAGCAAAATCGTGCTTTTTTCTTGCTTTTTAACGTGTACGTATGTATATTAAGGAAAACACGATAAATAGGAGCAAACCCCATGTCTAAACCAGTAACAGGAACAACTCACGTTGGAGAGCGCCGTGAACGGCGCCCGAATGGCGATGTTTACCTCTATGAGAGGGTTACGGCCTATAATGAACAGGCCAGAAAGACCTATACAGTCAGTCAGAAGCTGAAGGGGAAAATCAAGTCGGGGACTCAGGAGGTCATCACCACACGTCCGAAGAAACGCAAAGGCGAGGGAGTCGTGGCTTGCGCGGTGCGCAAGCACAGCGGCCTCACGGATATTCTGGAGTGGGTCGGAACAGCCTCCGGCATTGACGATGACGTGCGATCTTCGTTCAGCGAGGGCGACGCAGCCAAGATTCTCTCCATTGCGCGATACTGGATCGGTTCCGGCGGAAACACCTTGCCACGCCTGGAGGGTTGGCAGGTAATGCACTCCCTTCCATACCGCGAAGCTATCACCGAAGACGTTTACGGCGACTTGTTCAAAAGTGTCGGTCGCAACGAGGACGGCGTGCAGCGCTACTTCTCCTTCCGGGCGGATCGCCTGGGCAAACATCCTGTGCTGGCGTTTGATTCGACCACGATATCTACCTACTCCGAGAACCAGTCGGAAGCGCGGCGCGGGTTTAACAAGGACGGTGACGGACTGAATACCATCAAGCTTCTGACCTTATATTCTGTCAAGGAGCGCGAGCCTCTGGCCTTCGCCAAGCAGCCCGGTAATGTCCCTGACGTGATATCCATTGAGAACGCCCTGACTCAGCTCAAGTGCTTTAGCCTTGAGAAGCCCTTGATTGTCACCGACAATGGTTACTACAGTCAGGAGAACATGATGAAATTTGCCTTGCGCAACATGAAATTCCTGACTCTGGTCGACCCCAACGTCACCTGGGTTCGCGAAGCAGTGGACGCGCTTCGTGAAACGCTGGGGAGCATGTCCAGCACTTGTCCATTTGATCCCTCCGTTTGCGGTGCTATGACGATGAGAACGCACGAGTTCCGTCAAGTTCGCCAGCGGTCGCGCAACGGCAAGCTGGCAGGAGAAGAAGAGACGTTCGTGCGCCGCCTTTATGTGCATGTCTTCTATTCCCCCGACAACGATACCAGGAAGCAACTTGCCTTTCGTAAGGACTTGCTTGAGTTAAAGGCTCAAGTGGAAGATGGAGTGGCGGAGTTCACAAAATCCGCGCAAAGAAAGATAGACAGGTACCTGGTCTGCTCAAAAAAGGGACGTGGTGGACAAGTGAAGGTTGGCTTCAACGACAAAGCCACCACCGAAGCAAAGAAATACTTTGGCTATTTCGCACTTGTCAGCAATCAGAGCATGGATACGTTCACAGCACTTGAAGACTATCGACTGCGTGAAAAAATAGAGGAACTCTTCGCGGTGAATAAGGGGGGGCTTGATGGCGCATGGCCGCGCATAGAGCACCCCGACAATCTGCGGGGAAGGCAGTTCGTGCAGTTTGTCTCACTTGGCTATCACTGCTTTCTGACAAAGAAAATCAAGGAAATGCGGGAAGGGCTTGGAAAGAACAAAAGCGAAAAGAGCGCCGCGCTTCTTGTCAAGCTCGAAAATAATCTGAACAAGTGGCTTGAGCAACGCTCACTCACCCAGATTCTGGACTGGTTCGACTGCATTGAGACGACCCACGTGCAAACAGCCATGGGCAACTACCGTTGGTCTACCGAATCAGTACAGAGAGACAGGTTGGTCCTGGAATATCTGGGAGTGCCCTGCAAATAGTGTGCGCTTTATCCTACTTTCAGGATAGCAATCAACAAAGCTGTGCCACTAATTGAAATTGTTTATCAAAGAGCGGTTCGGTCACAA
>CAIOLC010000209.1 GCA_903859055.1 uncultured Chlorobiaceae bacterium
ATAAAAATAAAAATAAGGAAACATCATTCTCCTAAACATTTGACAATAATTATTTCGTCATGAAACCAACCATCTTCAATATCAAAGCTAAACATGCATGCATTGGTTGCCTGAGTGTTCTTGCACTCTCGACCTTACATCCTGTTGTTGGCTGGAGCGCTTCCGGCACAACGACAACAGTAAATGACTCTGGGAGTGCTAATACACCAAAAGCTAGCCCCAAAGTCAAAAAAAATAAAAAATCGAAAAAAATCACGGTTAAAAGCATCGCCCCTGCTCCACCAGCAGAGACACCCAGCAAACCGGTCATTCTGAACCTGAACAGCAGACAGAATTCTGAATTGCGAAAAGTGTTACTGGTCGGAGACTGGGACAGGGCTGCAGAGTTTCCTGCATTTATAGAATTTGTGAGATCCTACACTGGAAATAATCTTGAGACGATTGATAGTGATGCACGAGTAAGCCTCTGGCCGGAACTCCTGGCACACCTTGACCGGGTAAATATTGCAGATGCGAACTATGTCTACATCAAACAGGGAGTTGCTGGCGATGAACTGAAAAGTATTTTTACGAGATTAGACCATGCACGAGGTGAATATGACTATTCGGAGGTGAACAGAATCCTGCAGGTCTTCAGGAACAAGCATAAGGTCATTGGGCCGGATTTGGCAAGAATAGATTTTCTGCAAGGACAGATTTATGAACTGCGCAAAAACTCTTCAGAGGCAGAGCGCTATTATAAAAACGCTATAACAACCGACGATAAAGAGCCTCTTTACATTTATACTTATGCAAAGCTGCTTCACCTCGCCGGAAAATATCCAGATGCTGAACTGCAATATCGTCGCCTGCTTGACATCAGGGAAAGTCAGTTGGGCAAGGAGCATCTTGACGTAGCCTCCTGCCTTAATGATCTGGGAAAAGTGTTGAGCGACCAGGCCAAATATGCTGAAGCCGAGCCATTGTTACGCCGGTCGCTTACTATCTATCAAACTCAGTTTGGCATCAATGACCCCAGGGTGGCTTTTGGCCTGAATAATCTGGCTGGATTGCTGAATACACAGGGAAAATATCTGGAAGCTGAGCCTCTCTATCGCCGTTTACTGGAGATTCGTGAGAATTCGCTGGGCAAGGATAACCTTGCTGTGGCTCCCAGTCTGAAAAACTTGGCAGGATTGCTTGATGCAGAGGGCAAGTTTGCTGAATCTGAACCGCTCTATCGACGTGCACTTGCGATCGACGAAAGGATCTATGGCAAAGAGCATGCAGAGGTTGCAACTGACCTGAACAACCTTGCATCATCATTGAAAATGCAGGGAAAAAGTGCTGAAGCGGATCCGCTGTACCGCCGTTCGCTCGATATCAGGCAGAAAGCGATGAGCAAGGATCTGAACATTCAAAAATAAAAGTGCCCTCTTGGAAGAGCCGCTCCTAAAGTATCGGAGCGGCTTTATCAAGTTTCAATTATCCCGCCCTCAACAAATTCAATTTTCAACAACCAAGAGTATACCATCAGATGGACGCATTCTGGCTCTCCCTGGTCATGATTTTTATAGCTGAACTTGGCGACAAAACACAACTTGTTGCCTTGACACTTGCCACCTGTTACAATACCAGCGTGGTGTTATGGGGAATTTTTTGGGCGACGCTTGCCATTCACGTTTTTTCGGCAGGTATTGGATGGTTTATTGGCGACAAGTTGCCGACTGACTGGATAAAATTTGTAGCTGGCATTGCCTTTGTTGTCTTCGGATTCTGGACACTCCGTGGCGACTCGCTTGATGAGGATGAGCAGCATTGTAAAACCGGAATCAACCCCTTCTGGCTGGTTTTTTCAACCTTTTTTATGGCTGAGCTTGGCGACAAAACCATGCTTTCCACCATTACCCTCGCGTCAACTCACCCATTTTTGCCAGTCTGGCTTGGCTCAACCATTGGTATGGTCATATCGGATGGTCTGGCAATTATTGCAGGAAAAATGCTTGGAGCAAGGCTGCCCGAAAATATCATTAAAATCGGGGCAGCCGTGATCTTTTTCCTCTTCGGCATCTTCAGCATGTATGAAGGCGGAGCGCATTTCTCTCCCTACCTTTGGGCTGTAGCAGTGGCGTTGATTGCCTTGACGGGCTACATCTTTCTGCGTAAACCTTCATGATGAGCGAGATGATGACCTGGTAGCCAGGAAGATGCCAACTCCGGCAATCATCATGAGGAAACAGAGCACCTGGCCCATGGAAAAGTTCAGTAAAACAAAACCGAGCTGAGCGTCGGGTTCACGAAAAAACTCAATAAAAAAGCGGACAAAGCCATACCCAAAGAGATAGAGAGCTGAAAGAGAGCCGTGCGAGTACTCTCTCCTGCGAAGCAGCCAGAGCACAACGAAAAGAAGAATCCCCTCAAAAAAGGCTTCATAAAGCTGTGATGGGTGGCGAAGCTGGTACGTTGGCGCAAGTGGAAAGTACATGCCAATCGCTGATTCAGTTACCCTGCCATACAGTTCACCGTTAATAAAATTGCCGAGACGTCCAAAGGTATAACCAATTGGAATAGATGGAATAAAGAGATCAAATGTCTCAAAAAAGCCAAGGTTTCTTGATCGGGTAAAGGCAAAAAGAGCAACGATAACGCCGATTACTCCTCCGTGGTAGGACATGCCGGAAATTCCGGAAAAACGGCACCCCCCGGGTGTAAGACTCCAGGGAGAGAGCGTTCCGAGGGGATCGGAAATGAGGGAGCTTGTTCCATAAAAGAGGATATAGCCAAGACGGCCTCCCAAAACAACGCCAACCATTGCCCAGGTGAGAATATCGCCAACAAGCGCAGGCTTCAACGAGAGCTTTTCAGACTTGAGGCGATAGGCGGTCAGGAGATAGACAATGCCAAAAGCGATAACATACATCATCCCGTACCATCGAAGCGCAAAAGTGCCCATGGAAAAGATCACGGGATTCATCTGTGACGGAAGATGTTGCCACCAGAACAAAAAATTATTCATGCCGCTGTTTTTTTTTTGAAACTATTGTATGAAATAAAAATATAGTTAACTTAAAATCTTGCACTTTTCTGTGTTGTGTTTCTACCCATTAACATACAAATATCGATAGTATGGCTAAGATACTTGAAGGGCCAGCCATGAAGCTATTCAACAAATGGGGCATTCCTGTGCCTAATTATGTTGTTATCATGGATCCCGACCGCCTTGCGCAACTTGGGGAAGCTAATAAATGGTTGAGAGAATCAAAACTCGTTGTGAAAGCTCATGAAGCGATCGGCGGGCGATTCAAACTCGGACTGGTGAAGCTTGGATTGAATCTTGACGGAGCCGTTGAGGCAGCAAAGGAGATGATCGGACGTGAAATCGGGACCGCTGTTGTTCGTCAGGTTATTGTTGCGGAAATGCTTGACCACGATGAGGAGTATTATCTCTCCATTGCCGGCAATCGTGACGGAAGTGAACTACTTTTGTCGAACAAAGGTGGAGTTGATATTGAGGACAACTGGAATACTGTCAAACGGATTTTTATTCCGATTGATGAAAATCCAAGCGTCGAGCTTCTCACCGAGGCAGCGTTAAGCGCCGGGTTTGTTGGTGAAATCGCTGAACGTGTCGCTAAAATCGCCTCCCGACTCATTCTCTGTTTCGATAACGAGGATGCCCAGTCTATCGAAATTAACCCGCTCGTCATCCGCAAGAGCGACATGCGCTTTGCAGCGCTTGATGCGGTGATGAATGTTGACTGGGATGCCCGTTTCCGTCATGCAGACTGGGATTTCAAACCAGTTTCTGAAATTGGACGTCCTTTTACGGAAGCTGAGCAGCAGATCATGGATATCGATGCCCGAATCAAGGGATCTGTCAAGCTGGTTGAAGTGCCAGGCGGAAATATCGCTCTCTTGACCGCAGGTGGTGGTGCTTCGGTTTTTTACTCCGACGCTGTCGTGGCAAGGGGTGGATCAATTGCAAACTATGCCGAGTACTCTGGTGATCCGCCGGACTGGGCAGTTGAGGCTTTGACCGAGACCATCTGTATGCTGCCCAACATTAAACACATTATTGTTGGTGGAGCTATAGCCAACTTTACCGATGTCAAGGCAACCTTCAGTGGCATTATCAATGGTTTCCGCGAAAGTAAATCCAAGGGGTACCTTGAAGAGGTCAAGATTTGGGTACGACGTGGTGGCCCGAATGAAACTCAGGGTCTTGCCGCCATGAAACAGTTACAGGAAGAGGGATTTGATATCCATGTGTATGATCGCAGTATGCCAATGACCGATATTGTTGATCTTGCCATGAATTCATAGGAGTGACTGTATCGCATAAGCCCCAAAGAGAAACTTATAAATTATTAAACCGTAAAGAATCGTGAGTATTTTAGCAAACAGGGATACACGAGCGGTCATCATTGGCGGTGTTGCTGGAGTGAATGCTGCAAGGCGGATGGCCCAGTTTGACTTTCTGGTCAATCGGCCACTGACGGTGCGGGCATTTATCTATCCTCCGGAAGAGGGTCAGCAAAAAGAGATCTACCGCGGTGGTGAGCTGAATAATGTTACCGTCTATTCTTCGCTTGGAAAAGCGCTTGAAGAGAATCCGGATATCAATACTGTCCTGATCTACATTGGTGCATCAAGGGCTTACCAGTCCGCCAAAGAGGCACTTGATTCGAAAGGGATCAAGCTGGTGAGCATGATCACTGAAGGTGTTCCTGAAAAGGATGCCAAACGTCTCAGAAAGTATGCCCTTGAAAAAGGGAAGATTTTAAACGGACCATCCTCTATTGGCATTATGTCAGCAGGGGAGTGTCGTCTTGGGGTTATTGGCGGTGAGTACAAAAACCTGAAACTTTGCAACCTCTACCGGCCAGGTTCATTTGGTGTTATCACCAAGTCAGGCGGACTCTCCAACGAAGCGATGTGGCTTTGTGCCCAGAATGGTGACGGTATTACCTCTGCTGTCGCAATTGGCGGAGATTCCTATCCGGGTACCGACTTTGTCACCTATCTCAATATGTTTGAAAACGACCCCGACACCAAAGCGGTTGTTATTGTTGGTGAGGTGGGTGGAACACTTGAGGAGGAGGCGGCAGAGTGGTATGGCAAAGAGATACGCAGAATCAAGCTGATTGCCTCACTTGGCGTACTCCCCCGGGTCGATCACGCCGCTTTTGTCCCTGTCCACGAGATCAAACGTTGCCTGCGAATCAAGCGCAAGTCAGGCGAAAATCAGGCGTGAATGAGGCGA
>CAIOLC010000210.1 GCA_903859055.1 uncultured Chlorobiaceae bacterium
GCCGTGCCCCAACGACGCCCCAACTCTTCAAGGATATTATTAGAACGTTAATCGACCCTATGACCAGACGCTATGAACCTGATGTGGAGAGCATCGTCAGCGGCATCATGCAGGGTAACCGGCAGACGCTGAGCCGTGCAATAACTCTTGTCGAGTCGCAACGACCGGAGCATCAAAAGAGGGCGCATGAAATTCTTGACCGCTGCCTTGCAAAAAAAACGCACTCGATCCGCATCGGCATCACCGGCTCCCCCGGCGCAGGCAAGAGCACCTTTATCGAGGCGCTGGGCGAGGAAATTATTCGGCAAGGACTGACGCTCGCCGTGCTGGCAATTGACCCCAGCAGCCAGCAATCGCGAGGCAGCATCCTCGGCGACAAGGCCCGCATGGAGAGACTTGCCGGACACAAAGAGGCCTTCATCCGCCCGACAGCCTCATCAGGCTACCTCGGCGGCACCTCGCCAAAAACCCATGAAGCGATTGTGCTGTGCGAAGCTGCGGGCTACGATGTTATTCTGGTAGAGACCGTTGGCGTCGGGCAGTCGGAGGTGCTGGTTGATACTATGGTGGACTATATCCTGCTCTTGATGCTCCCCGGCTCAGGCGACGAATTGCAGGGGATCAAACGCGGCATCATGGAGATTGCAGACGCGATTGCCATCACCAAAACGGATGGCGACCAATCGGGTATAGCCGCCATCGCACAAGCGGAGTTTGAGGCGGCACTCAGGATGCTTCCTGCAAAACGCCCCTTCTGGCAGCCACAGGTTTTCCTCACCTCAGCCATTACCGGCAAAGGAGTTGCCGATGTCTGGCAGAACATCTCAGATTATTTCGCGCAAATGCGTGAAAAAAATCTGCTGCAAGAGCAGCGGAGCCAGCAGCTCAAACGCCTGCTCTCTACCGTGCTTGAGGAGATGCTGAAAAAAGAGTTTTTCGCCTACCCCGAAGTGGTGAAAACGAGAGAGATTGTCGAACAACAGGTGCTCTCCGGTGAGCTGAGCCCTTTCAGCGGCGCAAGCCTGTTAATGGAGGCCTTCACTCGTCGCCGATGAACTCCTTCTCTTCTGCCTTCACAATCAGCACCGGGCAGTTGGCTTTGCGGACAACGGTCTCGGCAACGCTTCCCATGATCAGGCGGCTCAGCCCCTTCTTGCCGTGAGAGCCCATAATCACCAGATTGACATCAAGCTCACGTGACTTGTCGAGAATCACATCCGACGGGTTGCCAATCTCAATCGAAGAGTCTACCTTCAATCCGGCCTGCTGGAACTCCAGGAGCACAAGCTGAAGATCCTCTTTGGCAGCATTCTGAAGATCCCCTTCAAGCGGAATGTAGTTCATGGTGATATCGACTGCCATGGGTCGAGGCTCCACAACATTGAGCAGATGAACCCTGGAACCCATACTTGAAGCAAACTCCTTTGCATACTGCACCGCCTTGCGGGAAGCGTCTGAAAAATCGACGGGACAAAGAATGGTATGAATCTTGAACATAATCGGAATAGGTTAGGTTGCCTGTGAAGATGACGACGGCCTGCCCTCAAGAAATGGTTTGAGCAGATCAATCGGTAAGGGGAAAATAATGGTGGAGTTGTTCTCGGCAGAGATATCTTTGAGCGTCTGCAAATAGCGAAGCTGCAGGGCGGAGGGGCTTGCGGCAATAATCCTCGCCGCATCAGCGAGGCGTTGCGCTGCCTGATACTCCCCTTCCGCATTGATAACGGTAGAGCGGCGCTCACGCTCAGCCTCTGCCTGTTTGGCCATTGCGCGACGCATCTCCTCGGGAAGATCAATCTCCTTCACCTCTACCTTGGCAACCTTGACACCCCAAGGCTCGGTATCCTTGTCGAGAATAGTCTGGATTCGGTCATTGATTTCATCCCGTTCCGCAAGCAAATTGTCGAGCTCCCCCTGTCCGCAGACGCTGCGAAGGGTGGTCTGCGCCAACTGCGAAGTGGCAAAATGAAAATCGGCAACCTCAACAATCGCCTTGATGGGATCAACCACCCGAAAATAGACCACAGCACTCACCTTCACCGAAACATTGTCGCGAGTGATGATGTCCTGCGGGGGCACATCAAGCGTTACGGTACGAAGGTCAACCTTGACCATCTTGTCAATCCCCGGAATAAGAATAATCAGCCCCGGCCCTTTTGCTGCAATAATCCGGCCAAGACGGAAAATAACCCCTCGCTCATACTCCCTGAGAATCTTTACTGCCGACACAAAAAACGCGGCAATCAAAATGAGAACGGTCATCACATTAAATGGCATCATAATATTAGCTCCAATTGTATTACTACTTTCACGGTGAAAATCTGGTAATCATCATAGTGATATTATAATAAAACAAAGCCAATTTACCGTTCTCTGAATTGAAAAGTTTCGGCAAAATCTGATGACTGAACGAAGTATGTACGACCCTCAACCAGCCGAACGCTCGAATGCCTGCGCAATGTCCCAGAGCAGATCGTCCACATGTTCGGTGCCAATCGAAAAGCGTATCTGCTCAGGCTTTACCCCGGCAAGCCGCTGTTCAGCCTCGGTAAGCTGACCATGCGTCACGGTTGCAGGATGCACCACCAGCGACTTTGAATCGCCCACGTTGGCCAGAAACGATTCCTCCACCCCGGTCGCTGCCGCCGCGCCAATCGTTGAGCCATGGTAGCTCAACGTTCGGGCAATCACCTTGAACTTTTCAGGTCGCCCTTGAGCTCCCCAGTAAAAACGGGCTGTCCTGACTGAGGTGTCGGTAGCATCAGAGCCACCGAGGGTGAAATAAAAGGCCTCAATATTTTTGTAGACAAGCCGTTGAAGGGTCGTGGCAAGTTCGATGGCCGGCTGATTGGATGAACCGGCGTATGCCGTTGCAAAGGCAAGAGTTTTAAGTTGACTGGCAGCCGCATCGACCAGCTCCTGGCGGCCATGACCGACATAAACATTCCACATGCCGCTGAGGCCGTCAAGAAAACTCCCTCCCTCCAGGTTGAACAAGGGGAATAACAACCGTCGGGGTCGCGGTTGGAGCAATATTGGCAACGGATTGGCCAAGAGTTTCAAGGGGGGAGAGTGACCCTGACTTTAATCCGTACGACTCTTTACCCCGGTTGGAACTGCTTTTATCAGAGGTGCTTGCATGGCTCATAAATGGTTCCTGTTGAGTGTCATGGTTGAGAATATTTACAAGCTCCAATATGCAACAGACAAGAGTGAGTGTAAATCGCCCAAATCCGGTATTCTCTCTGCCATAAAAGGGTTAGACTTTATCGACTGACAATCCTCCGGAGATGCACGGGGAAAAAGTTTCCATCACAACTCTTTTCTTCTGATTCAGTATATTGACGGCAGAAGTTTTTCTGACTCTTAACCGGATGAAGCCATGTTAGCCAGAACTCAAAATCTCTATCTCCTCATCGTTGCCCTCCTTGCCATAGGCAGTATTTTTCTCCCCTTCTGGAGTTTCAGTGCCGACCAACTTCTTTTGATCTCCGATTCAGGCCCGGCAGTGATTACCGACTCGGCATACTCTCTGGCCTCTTCTGCCGGACGAATCTTTTCGCCATTGACTGCCCTAGCCTCGATATCAGCAATTTTTCTCTTTAAACAGCGTGAACTGCAGAGCAAGTTGATCATGCTGGCCATGCTTCTTTTCCTTGGTGATCTTTTTGCCGGACTTACTGCGGCCCACTTTGTCAATGAGCATTTCAAAAGCCTGGGGAGCATAGCAACACACCACCCTGAATGGGGATTTGTGATACTTTTGCCGGAGCCCGTGCTGCTTTTGCTTGCGCTAAAAGGGGTTAAAACTGATGAAAAAATTGCCAACGCCTACAAACGACTCTGAAAATGCATATTGTCTGGTCAATTGGTGACCCCCACGGCATCGGTCCAGAAATTATCCTGAAGAGTTTTCTGGCGTTTGAGGGCTCCAGCCACTCTTTTTTGGTTGCGGGCTCTTATACTGTGCTGGAGTATTACAAAAAAGCACTCAATCTGCCGGTAAAACTCAAGCTGGTCACCAGTGCTGAGGAGATGACTCCGGCACGCGGTGGTCTCTTGCAGGTACTGAGCATTGCGGAACCTGACGATATAAGGCCCGGCACCATATCGGCTGAGGCTGGGCAACTCGCCATGAAGTCAGTTGTGGCTGCTGCAGGGCTCTGCATGAGCGGAGTCTGCGATGGACTTGTCACCGCACCTATCCACAAAGAGGCAGCAGCGCTTGCAGGGTACAGAGAGACGGGCCACACCGGCTTTCTTGGCAAAATCTTTGCCGTTGAGTCACCAACCATGATGTTTTTTGACCAGCTCTCAGAACTCAGGGTTGCCCTCGCCACCATCCATGAACCCCTTGAGAGAGTGCCCGGACTGATCCGCAGCATGGATCTTGACGCCTTTCTCTCCAATCTCGCAGAATCACTGAAAAGCGATTTCGATCTTTCTGTTCCCAGAATTGCCGTACTCGGACTCAACCCCCACGCTTCAGACGGAGGTGTCATGGGCAGTGAAGAGCAGGAGATCATCCGTCCCTGCATCGAACGCCTCTCATCACGCCTCCGGATTGAGGGGCCATTTCCTGCCGACGGCTTTTTCGGGGCAGGGATGTATCGCCATTACGATATCGTGGTCGCCATGTACCACGACCAGGGGCTGCTCCCCTTTAAGGTGCTCGCCTTCGACACCGGTGTCAACATCACCCTTGGCCTCCCAATCGTCCGAACATCACCCGACCATGGCACCGGTTTCAATATTGCAGGAAAAGGAAAAGCCTCCCCACGAAGTTTTCGCGAAGCAACACTGCTTGCCATAACGATAGCACAGAACAGAATCAAACAAACAGAGCACCACTTATGATCTCATTTATCGACGTTGACCTTGAACTTGACAAGAAACTGATATTCAGCAAACTGAACCTTACCATTCAGCAGGGAGAGCTTGTCTACATTGTCGGCAAGAGCGGCACTGGCAAATCGACACTGCTCAAGTCGCTTTATATGGATATTCGACCGAAAAAGGGGGAGATCAAGATTGCCGGATACAGCTCCAAAACGATCAAAAAGAGGCAGATACCGCTCCTGCGCCGGAAGCTTGGCATTGTCTTTCAGGACTTTCGCCTGCTTGAAGATCGTAACGTCTATGATAATCTGGCATTTGTGCTGAAGGTAACCGCCACAAAGGAAAAACTGATCAAGGAGCTGGTGATGCACGCCCTCGAAAGTGTTGGACTGGAACATGCCGCCAAACAGATGCCACTGCGTCTCTCTGGCGGCGAGCAGCAGCGAATCTCCATCGCCCGTGCCCTGGTGCGTGAGCCGCTGGTCATCCTTGCTGACGAACCCACCGGCAACCTCGACCCCGACACCTCGCTCGAAATTCTCGACTATCTCAAACGAATCAACCAGAAAAACATCACCGTCATGATTGGCACCCACGATTACGAGCTGGTGCGCCACTCCCCCTCCAGAACCCTGCAAATCACCGGCCAAAGCCTCGTAGAGACCACCATGGAAAAATCCGCAACAGGCTTCCGCCCTGCGGTAGCATCATCCTGAACCCTGAACCCTGAACCCTGAACCCTGAACCCTGAACCCTGAACTTTGAACTTTGAACCTTGAACCTTGAACCTTGAACTTTGAACTTTGAACTTCATCACGAACACCCCGTCGTCATGCCGCAATCCTCGCAAACCTTGCAGGTGCCATTCTGCTTGACGCGCATAGAACCACAGTTTTCGCACTGCTCGCCGGTATAGCCCTGTACTTTTGCCTGATAAACCTGGCTTTTGCGGGTTGAAGTGTTGCCTGACGGAGATTGTTCAGCAAAGGAGGGTTCCCTGACCGCAACATGATTTGACACACCATTACCGACCTCCGTCTCTCCACATGGCACCTCATCAACCGCCTTGACATGCACAAAATCCTTGCGGCCAAGATAGTCGTAACCGATCGAGCGGAAAACGTAGTCAAGAATGGAGGTCGAATTTTTGATAACATTGTGCCCCTGAACCGCACCTGCTGGTTCAAAACGGGTAAAGGTGAAGCTGTCAACCAGCTCTTCGAGCGGCATACCATACTGGAGAGCTTTCGAGGCAAGCACTGCAAAGCAGTTCAGCAGCCCCTTGAATGAGGCCCCCTCCTTGTACATGTCGATAAAGACTTCGCCCAAAGAGCCATCATCATACTCCCCTGTTCTAAGAAACACCTTGTGACCACCAACATGAGCTTCACGGATATACCCCTTCCTCCGTTTCGGCAGCATCCGGCGCTCGGAGCGATGATAAACCTTCTCGACAATACGCTCCTGCACCTCTTTTGGCCCTTTCGTCTCATCAAGGTTCTCTTCAGTTCCAAGCATGATAATCTCATCAAGATCCTGATAGCTCGATATATTAAGGGGCTGTGAAAGCTTTGAACCGTCGCGATAGACCGTCACCGCCTTGACCATAAGCTGCCAGGCAGAGTGGTAGACATCACCAATTTCAGCCGTGGTGGCTGTCCCCGGCATGTTGACGGTTTTTGAGATCGCCCCTGAAATAAATGGCTGCACCGCCGACATCATGCGAATATGAGCTTCGTGCCTGATAAAGCGTACCCCTTTTTTGCCGCACCTGCTGGCACAATCAAACACTGCGAGATGTTCATGCTTCAGGTGAGGTGCCCCCTCGATGGTCATGGTGCCACAGATATAGTCATTGGTCGCCGCTGAATCGGCCTCTGTCGCCCCAAGCGCCTGCAGCATATCAAAATCGGGATTGTTGAGCTGTTCATCGGTAAAGCCAAGCGCGGCAGAGAAATCCTCACCAAGAATCCACTTGTTGAAGGCAAAACGGATATCAAAAACCGTTTCAAGCTGCGACTCCACCACATCAATCTTGTCATCAGTAAATCCACGACTTTTCAGCCACTGACGATTGATCGAGGGGGAACCGGCGAGCGTGCCATGCCCCTTGCAGTAGTGTTCAATATCCTCAATCTGTGAGCTGCTGTATCCAAGACGCTCAAGCGCTTTATGTACCGACTGGTTGACTATTTTGAAATAGCCTCCACCAGCAAGTTTTTTGAATTTGACAATGGCAAACTCCGGTTCAATACCGGTGGTATCGCAATCCATCACCAGCCCAATGGTCCCGGTTGGAGCAATCACGCTCACCTGGGCATTTCGGAAACCATACTTCTCACCCTTCTGCAACGCCTTGTCCCAAACCTTGCCAGCCGCTTCAAACAGCTCTTTGGGGCAGTACTCCGAATCAATGCCACGCGGCTTGACCGATAACCCCTCATACTCCTCTTCTGACAGGTTCAGGGCCGCCCTGCGATGGTTGCGAATCACGCGAAGCATACTCTCGGCATTAGCTGCGTAACCGCTGAAAGTCCCAAGATCGTGGGCCATATCAGCCGAGGTGACATAAGCCTGCCCGGTCATCAAGGCAGAAATTGCACCCGCAAGGGCAAGGGCCTTGGGTGAATCGTAAGGAATGCCGAGCACCATCAGCACCGTGCCAAGATTGGCAAAACCGAGACCAAGTGTTCTGAACTCATAGCTCAGACGGGCAATATCTCTTGAAGGAAAATGGGCCATCAGCACCGAAATTTCGAGCACCACCGTCCATAACGCTGAGGCGTGCTGCAACTCCTTTATCTTCATTTTGCCCGATGCCTCATCCACAAAATGGATCAGGTTGAGGCTGGCAAGGTTGCAGGCGGTGTCGTCAAGAAACATGTACTCCGAACAGGGGTTGCTTGCATTGATGCGGCCACTCTTCGGGCAGGTGTGCCATTCGTTGATGGTGGTATCGAACTGCAAACCGGGATCGGCACACTTCCAGGCACTGAGAAGAATTTTTTCCCACAGGCCACGCGCCTTCACAACTCTTGCAGTTTTTCCTGTTGTACGCTGGCGAAGGTTCCACACCTCATCATTTTCCACCGCCTTCATGAACTCGTTGGTCACCCGCACCGTGTTGTTGGAGTTCTGCCCGCCAACCGTCGAATAGGCTTCCGATTCGTAATTGGAGTTGTACTCCGCAAAATCAAGCGTGGTATACCCCTGCTCAACCAGCGCAAGCACACGAATAATGTAGCTCATCGGCACCGCCCTGCTCAGAGCATTCTGTATCAACTGCTGCAGTCGCGGATTTTTTTTGCGATCCACCCCGTTGGCAAGCGCCTCTTCGACAATGGCCTGGAGAAAACGGGAACAGATTCTTGAACCGGCCACCAGCGAGGCCACCTTGTCCTCCTCTTTCGCCTTCCACTCAATAAATTTCTCGACATCAGGATGGTCGATATCAACAATCACCATCTTGGCCGCCCGGCGTGTGGTGCCGCCCGACTTGATGGCACCAGCCGCTGAATCAAAAATTTTCAAAAAGCTCATCAACCCCGAAGAGCTTCCGCCGCCGCTCAGCTTCTCCCCGCCCGAACGCAGGTTGGAGTAGTTGGTGCCGGAGCCGCTGCCAAATTTGAAGACCCTCGCTTCACGCATCGCCAGATCAAAAATCCCCCCATCGTTGACCAGATCATCATTGACCGACTGGATAAAACAGGCGTGGGCCTGGGGGCGTGAGTAGGCATCCTCCGACTCCTTCACCTCGCCACTTGCCGGATCCACATAGTAGTGCCCCTGGGCCGGGCCGGTGGTTCCATAAGCAAAATTGAGCCCCGTATTGAACCACTGCGGCGAATTGGGAGCACCCATCTGCCCGAGAATCATGAAGGCAACTTCGTCATAAAAGGCATGCGCATCGTCGGGAGTATCAAAATACCTGTTCATTTCTCCCCACTCTTTCCAGCAGCCCACCATGCGATGCACCACCTGCTTGATCGAATGCTCACTGCCCGTCACCGGCTTGCCCTCTCCGTCGGTATGCGCATTCCCTTCGGTGTCACGCTGGAGAATACCTGTCTTGCGAAAATACTTTTGCGCCAGAATATCAGCAGCCACCTGCGACCACTGCGCTGGCACCTCTATGTTGTTCATCTCAAAAACCTTTGAGCCATCGGGGTTACGCAGCACCGAAGTACGTGTTGTGTATTCAAACCGGTCATAGACATTCTGGCCGGGCAAGGTGAACAGGCGGGATATTTTCATGAGGTCTCGGAGGTAGAGTGGAGTAAAGTACAGATTGTTCTATAAGAATCAGTTACGGAATCAGAGAGAACAACAGACAAACAAGACAAGGCCTGCTGTCCAGGATGCTTGCCAATATAACATTTATAAAAAAAGTTAAGTAGAGCTCTCGTTCAGAAACTATTTTTTAAAGGATGGCCGCTGCTAAAACTTACTCTTCCAAGTCTGCGCTTGGTTTTTCAGCCTGTTCGAGCACGGGCATAATGCCCTCTTCCTGTTTGGATGCGGGGAGTTCGGCTACCGCCAGTTCGAGTTTTTTTGTTCCGGGACTACCACTGAAGGCAAAAAAAACCTAACAATTCATCAGCTTCTGAATTTCAAGCAAATGGTTATCAATACTGTGATTGAGCTTCACGGCCTTATTGAAGGGTACCTGCACAAGCTTGCCATTTTCAAGACCGATCATGATGCTTTTCTGATCATCCAGCAGAGCTTCAATTGCGGCAACACCCATTCTCGTTGCATTAATCCGGTCTTTGGCTGTTGGGCTGCCTCCGCGCTGAATGTGGCCCAGAATTGAGACACGCACATCAAGATCAGGGTGTTCAAGTCGAACCTCATCAGCAATTTTCATGGCACCTCCAGTCTCATCTCCTTCAGCAACAATCACAATACCACTGCTCTCTTTATCTTTATAACCCCTCTCAAGAAATTTTTTCAGATCGTCATGCTGATTCTTTTTTTCAGGGATTAAAATAACCTCAGCACCACAGGCAATGCCGCTGTTCAGGGCAATCAGGCCGGCTTCATGCCCCATCACTTCGACAAAGAATATTCTGCCATGCGACCGGGCCGTGTCCCTGATTTTGTCGACCGCTTCAACAACCGTATTGAGCGCCGTTTCATATCCAATGGTATAATCAGTGCCATACATATCGTTATCAATGGTGGCAGGAATTCCCACAAACGGAATATTATACTCCTGCGACATCAGTAACGCTCCTGTAAAAGAGCCATCACCACCAATCACAACAACAGCATCAATGCCAGCCTTTGTTAACTGCTGAAAGGCTTTAGCCCGACCTTCCACTGTTCTGAATACTGCACTGCGCGCCGTCTTGAGCACTGTGCCACCCAAATGCAGAATGCCTCCAACATCCGATGCTTTCAGTGCAACAAAATCTCCCGCAATCATCCCCTGATAACCATGACGAATGCCTGTCACTTTCAACTTATTCGCAAGAGCAGCACGTGTCACGGCACGAATCGCAGCATTCATTCCGGGAGCATCCCCTCCCGACGTAAAAACCGCGATTTTCTTCAGTTTTACTTTTTTTCCGGCAACTTCCATAGCACTGATGTTGGTCTCCCGCAGGAGTTCGTTCCTCACCCCAACCTATTCGATAACAAGATCGATGGTACGGCGCTGCATATCCACACTATTTACCTTAACCTTCACCCGCTGACCTATCTGCAGCCGTTTTTTGCGACGTTTGCCGACAAGGGAGTAGGTCGCCTCATCATATTCATAGTAGTCATCAGTCATATTGCGCATGTGCACCATCCCCTCAATAGCAAAATCAACCATTCTGACGTAAATGCCATAATCAGTTGCCCCGGAAATAACGCCGGGATAGACTTTGCCAACATGGTTTGCCATATACTCAACCTGCTTCAGCTTGATCGACTCACGCTCAGCCTCAACCGCGCTCTTTTCACGCTCATTGGAAATCTGGCAAACTGTCTGGATTTTATCGGTCAGCTCGGCAAGACGTGCTTCGGTAATCTTGCGACGCTTTTTGCGGAGGTTCTCGTACTCAAACAGCATACGATGCACAATCAGATCAGGATAACGCCTGATCGGAGAGGTAAAATGGGTATAGTGTTCAAAACCAAGACCATAATGGCCAATATTGTCACCGGTATAGACCGCCTTCGACATGGAACGCAGCACCAGCTCACTGACCAGAAACTCTACATTCGTCCCCTTCACCTGCTGCAAGAGCTGGCGAAGCACCTGGGCGGAGACAATTGGCCCCTCTTTGCCCCGGTTCAGCTTAAGATCAAAGCCAAGCCTTTTCACAAAATTGGCCAGAATAAGCACCTTCTCCTGCTGGGGCGCGCCATGAATCCTGTAGATAACCGGCTGGGGCTCCTTCTTGTTCTCCCTGAAGGTTTTGGTGAGATATTTGGCCACTTTTTTATTGGCGAGCAGCATAAACTCCTCAATAAGGCGATGGCTTCCAAGACGCTCTTTTTTAATCACTTCCAAGGGCTCGCCCTTTTGGCCAAGCTTGAAGCGCACCTCTTCAGTATCGAAATCGAGCCCGCCATGTTTAAATCGTTTTTCACGAAGGATGATGCTGAGACGATCAAGTGACTGAAGCTCAGCCAGATAATCGCCCTCACCCCGCTTGAGTATCTCCTCGACATCCTCGTAGGTGAAGCGGCGTTTAGAGTGGATCACTGTTTTATGAAACTCATGCCTGCGAACTTCTCCCTCAGGAGTCATCACGATAAAGACAGAAAACGCCATCCGATCCACACCGGGGTTGAGACTGCAAATCTTCTCAGAGAGTCTCGCTGGCAACATGGGAATCACCCGGTCAACAAGATAGACCGAGGTTGCCCGTTTCAGAGCCTCCCTGTCGAGAGGTGAATTTTCAGGCACATAATGCGACACATCAGCAATATGAACGCCGATCTTGTAGAGACCATCCTCAAGCAACTCAAAAGAGAGCGCATCATCAAAATCCTTGGCGTCGACGGGATCAATGGTAAAGACCACCTTGTCACGAATATCAAGCCTGCCCTTCACCTCCTCTTCGGTGATAACGTCAGGAACCGATTCGGCATACTCAAGCAGCGCGACATCAAACGTTTCATCGATACCCTTGCTACGGGCAATGGCACTCACCTCAACGGCTGAATCTCCTGCCTGCCCGAGAATCTCCAGCACCTTCGCCTGAATCACCCCCTCTTTGCTGAAATCAAGCTCCCCGACAAGCACCTTTTGACCATCGACAGCCTTTGCAGAATTCTTTATCGAGACAATGACCTCGGGTAAAATCTTCCGGTCATCAGGCTTGAGCACAAATCTTCGGTTAGCCTTTGTCAATGTGCCAACAAGAGTTGTTACACGCCGACTGACAACACTCTGCACCGCCCCTTCGCACCGCTGATGCGGAGTGGATTTCGATGAGTATGTTTCAGGAACTTTTGAGACCAGCACCTCAACCTCATCCCCATGAATTGATCCCCCCATCTCTCCGGCCTTGATGAAAATATCGTCATCAAACCCCTCAACATCAACAAAACCATAACCATTGGGATGGGTGGAAATATGACCTGTATAGCTTTTGGCTACGGTGTACTGCTTTTTTCCGGGGATCGGGAATGGCTTGACCTGCGCCAGATGATCCTTGTAGGTGGTGGCCTCCATGCCAGCCATTCCGTAACAACGGTTGGAATCCTTGTCGAGAGTGCCCTCTTCCTGCAGTTTATGCACCACATACCAGAAACCCGGTAGTTGTTTCGATTCAGTATATCCGAGGACTTTGGCAAGTTCCACAGACCTGAACCGCTCACCCTCATGATCTGCAAAAAATGTTATAATCTCAGCAGCAAGTGAACTTTCACCCCTCCGGAAAAGAAACTCGTTGATCAAAATATGATCATTGGCTCTCACCCGTTCTCCGGAAAACTGGGAGGGCTGCCTATTACTGCTCTTCGCGTCGGAAGATTTTGATTTTCGTTTATACCGCTCTCTTGCCACGTCAGTAACTCATTTATATTAATACACTAAAACATCGAACGACAGGACTTTATGGTAAAAAAATTGTACCGCGCCAAGTCTCTCATTGAGCTACTGACCATGAAGCACTATTGTATTAACATAATGAAAAGAAGCTGTAGAATCAGATTCTATTTGCGCAATAGCGTTAATTTTCTGCTCCGACTAGCCAACTATTGACCTCCTCAATATCAGCCACAGAGAGTGCCCCGGTTGTCTGCCTGAGCATGAGACGGTTAAGAATGTATTGATATCGTGATTTAGAAAGATTTCTTCTGCTTGCATAAAGCTTTTGCTGGGCATCAAGGACTTCAACATTACTGCGCAAACCAGCTTCATACCCTTTTTTAGTTCCCGTAAGAGCAATTTCTCGAGAGTTTACAGCCTGCTCATAAGCCTTGATCAAAGAGATATTGCTGACAACCCCGTTGAAATATTTTCGCACCTCCGACTCAACGCCCCGCTCCTGCCAACTAAGCTGCTCCCCTGCCTTTATCCACTTCGCATGAGCTTGTCGGACAGATGCGCGGATATATCCACCGGTATAGACCGGCATACTCATCTGAACACTTATCGAATAGGTATCATAGATTGAACCAATTGAGTAGTTGTTTTCACTTTCGGAGTAGTTTCTTCCACCAACAATATCAATCGTTGGATAACGTGCAGCCCGCTGCTTTTGCTCCTCTCGCTTAGCAATCTGCACCTCCTGACGGGCCGCTTCAATTGCTAAATTTCCCGAATGAGACATCTCAATCCAGGATTCAACTCGACCAGGGTCGGGAGTCGAAAGCGGAAGTTTCTCAGCAACAATTTTACAAAGCTTGTCAGGAAACACACCCGTCATATCTTCAAGCTCACGACGGCTGTATTCAACACTGTTCAGAATTTCAACTCCATCGGCTCGCGCATTATCATATCCAGCTTGCGCCTCTTCGACATCTGTTCTTGTTCCAAAACCATTTTTATAGCGACGTTTAGCCTGTCCTAACTGCTCCTCGGTTGCCTTGACCAGTGATTTGCTGAATTCAAGGTTGTCCTCAGCAAACAGTGCATTACAGTATGCCTCGGTTATTCGGAGAATTAAATTTGAACCCTCTTTCCTGAAATCAACTTCGCTCTTGGACGAAACAAGCTTGGCTTGCTTATAACTTGCAAGTGTCGATAAATTGAAAAGAGGCTGACGAACGGATAGACCAGTATTAACGGTGTTATAAAAATCTACCGGATAAAATCGCCCCAGATACCCATGCTGGGTAGCACTACGACCTCGCGCTGCACTCATACGCACATTCGGCAAGAATTGTGACCTCGCTTTGCCGACCTCCTCCTTGTAGACCCGATTATCAGCCTTTGCTGAACGAAAGCGGGCATCGTACTCCAACGCCATTTGATATGCCGATGTTAAATCAACTTGCTCTGCATGAACAGGCAATGCAACCAATAACCCTGCGAGAAGGAATATATTTGCGAATAACTTCATGATCAACTCACTTATCTCGTTTAGTAATCAATACGACCTACTCCTCCTTCATTGAGACAGAAATACGCTTTACCAGTGGATCAATGAGATAGGTCAACAAGGAACGTTCACCTGTTTTGACAATTACTGTCACAGGCATTCCGGGCTGCATTTCACGTTTCCCCAACGACTTCATACCCTCGCGGGTGACGGATATTCGCGCCAGGTAGTAGGATGTTCCGGGCTGCATCGGGTTGACCTGGGGGTCCGTAACAATATCAGAGGAAAGTGATGCGACAACACCCTGAACGACAAGCTGAGGAGAGTGAGCAAATGAAGAGAAACTCACATCAACAGGCAATCCTTTTCTAACGCTATCGATAAGATGCGGTGCCACCTTGGCATCAATAAGAAGCCCTTCGTTAAGCGGAACAATATCCATCATCTTCTGGCCCGGCTGAACAACCGCTCCAACGGTTTGCACCTGTAAACTCACCACCTGTCCTGATGCTGGTGAGCGAACCTCTGTATCTGCAAGCTCCGCAGCAAGCGCTCTGGTCTTTTCAGCATCAGCCTCAACTTCAAGCTGTACCTGCGCAAGTTGAGAGGCTGTATTGCTTTTAAACTCGGCGATCTTCAACTCCAGCTCATGCTTCTGGCTCATTGGTGCATATCCATCTTTGACCAAAGACGATATACCAGCCAGTTGATCCGCAAGAATTTTCAGCATTTTCCGTCTCGACAAAAACAGTTCTGTCTGATTCTTCATATTCCTCCCTGCCAACTCCCTCTGAGGCTCCAGCAGAAGATCAGGGTGAAACGAAATTGATGAAGCACCAAGCATCTCGGCCTGAAGACGATCGGCAGTTGCACGCATCCCTATGTAGTGCTGATGAATCTCGTCATATCGAGCCTTGGCAGTCTGATTATCGAGAGTGATCAAAATATCACCCGCCTTGACAAACTGCCCTTCATTGACATGAACTTTATCAATCCTTCCACCTCTGAGATTCTCAACTACCTTCCGTTTCGTAGCAATGCTCACCAAACCCGGACACGGAACCCCTTCGTCAAGTGGGGCAATAGCCGCCCACAGAAGAAAAGCACCAAATCCCACAAGCAAAATCCATATACCAAGTCGAACAGGGCTGTGGGTATCACGATACTCTTCACCCTTCCCACCGTTTACCCTTTTGGCTGGAAGAAGCTTCATCAACGTAGCAACAACATCACTGATATTCATCACTCTGTATAATCGTTTTAATAAAAAAAATAATTCTTCCGACCACATTTTATGCAGGCTGAACACTCTCAGCACGCATTGCTGCCAAAACCTCATCGCGAGGCCCACATTTAACAATCTTGCCTTCACTCATTACAACTAAAAGATCCGCTACCGCAAGAACACTTGGTCGGTGTGTTACAAGAATAACCGTCTTCCCTGAAGCCCTTAAATTTTTAACCGCGTCAAGCAGAGAACGCTCCCCTGCATCGTCAAGATTTGCATTTGGCTCATCAAGAATAACAATCGCCGGTTTGCCATACAGGGCTCTGGCAAGCCCAAGACGCTGACGCTGTCCTCCCGAAAGCACTCCACCAGCCTCACCTATAGGAGTATCATAACCTTTAGGAAAACGCAAAATCAACTCATGAATACCCGTACTTTTTGCTGCTTCAATAACCTTCAACGGGTCAATCTCAGCAAAGCGAGCTATATTTTCAGCAATAGAACCGTCAAATAACTCCACATCCTGCGGAAGATAACCAAGATGCGGTCCAAGCTCCACCCTGTCCCAACTCTCTACAGCTTCTCCATCAATAAGAACTCGTCCCTTCCGTTGCGGCCAAACCCCTACAAGACAACGGGCAAGTGTCGATTTCCCTGATCCTGACGGACCAAGTACAACAGTAACCTTGCCAGCAGGAAACATCATTGAAATATTATCAAGAATGGGACTCTTTCGTCCTTCAGCAGTTGCGGTAAGAGCCTCAAGCCGTATCTCTCCAAAAGGATCCTGATGCTTTGCGCCTGGAGCCCTTTCCGGAAAATCCTCAAGAAGTTTCTCAAGTCGATTAAATGCGGTGCGAGCCTGTACAAAGGGCTTCCAGGTCGCTACGATAAGATCAAGAGGCTGAAGGGCTTTCGACATCAAAACGTTTGCAGCAATCATGGAGCCTACCCCCATCTTTCCCTCAATAACCATCAGTGCACCGGCCCCTAATGTAAAAGACTGCATACTGTAACGCACAAACTTTGCAAAAGCCTGCTGGCGGTGCTGGCGTTCAAGCGAGGATTCTGCTCTGGAAAGAGAGGTCTCATGCAGCAAAGACCACTGCCTCTGAAGATTTCCTGTCATCCCCATCGCATGTATCGGTTCAATATTGCGGAGCTTGTTATGCACATAACGATAACTGTCGTTCCCTGACTCGGCAGCACTCTCAATTTCCCTAACAGAGAGTCGATGGGTCTGCCAGGTCACGCCAAGCTGCACCACAGCAAATAAAATAGAGAGAAAACCGAGAAATGGACTAAGCAAAAAGATGACCGCAATATACACCGGTGTCCAGGGTGTATCAAAAAATGCAATAATGCCATTTGCCGTTAAAAACTGACGGATATTGGTTAAATCCGTAAACGCCTCGGTAACATTGTTTCGCGTCTGATTCAGATATGCCTCAAAACTGGCCTTGAAAACCAGTGAGTTCAGAGCCTCATCAAGACGAACCCCCGACCGAACCATAATGCGTGAGCGGAGCCACTCAGCAAACGCCATGATGGCAAAAAAGAAGATCAGAAAAAAAGTGACCATGAGAAGGGTCAACTCACTGCCACTTTTCATAACACGGCCATAAAGCTGTAACATATAGATCGTCGGTGTCAACATCAGCACATTAGCAATCAAGCTGAAAATGCCAACCCAGAAAAACTCTTTCCGGAACTCCCAAATTTGGCGGGAAAGCACACTACGATCAAAAAATTCTGGTTTCATGGATCTGTAACTGATAAGATATTAACCCTGGGGCTTCTGGTTTGGTGGCTGCTGGCCGGGTGGTGGCGACTGAAGAGCCTCCATGACCTCCTTGCAGGTACCAAAACGCTGGACCTGACCATCAACCAATACAAGCATGTGCTCTATTGCTCCCAGACTGTTCAGTCGATGTGTTATCACGATCACCGTCGAACCATTGGCCCTCAACTTCATAAGAGCACTCAGCAATGCAGCATCA
>CAIOLC010000211.1 GCA_903859055.1 uncultured Chlorobiaceae bacterium
CAACTCCTGATGAAACGGAGGGAGGCGATTGAGGCAAAAGAGGAGGATCGTACACCAAGGGCGCTTGGCCCCTGGGATTTTCTGCTGGGAGTTCAGGACTGCACGCGCATGGGTGCCTTGCGTTTCAGCCACCCCGGGGAATCGCTCTATCTGGCCAACGAGGCGTTATCTGCTCCACCGGTGGCAAAAATTGCTGAGTTGCAGGAAGTGGCTTTTGAGTTGACCCGAAAAAAGCAGGATGACCTCGGTAAAATCAAAGAGTGGCTGAAAGTTCTGGTTGCCCCCGGATCGTCTCTTGGTGGCGCTCGTCCCAAAGCCAACCTGGTTGATGAGGATGGCGCTCTCTGGATTGCCAAATTCCCCTCTGCTGACGATGACTACGATGTTGCCCTCTGGGAAAAGCTCCTGCATGAGCTGGCACAGCAATGCCATATTACCGTACCCGAAGCTCGCCTCATGCAGATTGGTAAAGGCTACCACACTTTTCTGGTGAAGCGATTTGACCGAACCCGAAATCAACGCCGTTTTTTTGCATCGGCCATGACCATGCTTCACCATGCCGACACCGACGATGCCAGTTATCTGGAGCTGGCCGAATTTCTTTCAACATACGGCGTAGCGGACAACATCGCCCGTGACCTCGAAGAACTGTTCACCAGAGTGGTGTTCAACATTGCCACGGCAAACCGCGATGACCATCTGCGCAATCACGGCTTCATCCGCACTCCTGCAGGCTGGCGATTGGCACCTGCTTTCGACATGAACCCCTCTTTCAGGAAAGCCGAGCATGTATTATCACTCGATCTCTATAATCGCCAGCCTGATTTTCAGGTAGCAATGGCGACTGCTGGATATTACCGGATGGATAGCGCACGTGCTGAACGAATTGTTAATGAGGTCTGTAAGGTGGTGAAGAAGTGGAAAGTTTGTGCAAGACGACTTGGGTTGAGTGGTCAGGAGTGTTCAGAGGCAGAGCATTTGTTTTGTTGCGGGAACTGATGACACCACATCATGGTTAGCGAGGAGAACAGAG
Source organism: uncultured Chlorobiaceae bacterium (assembly GCA_903859055.1). Lineage (GTDB taxonomy): Bacteria > Bacteroidota > Chlorobiia > Chlorobiales > Chlorobiaceae > Chlorobium. Next base: position 1,034 of record CAIOLC010000211.1, read on the forward strand.
TCCTGGCTTGAGGCAAGATAGATCGTCAGACATGAGGAGCGCTCAGGCAAAAAACCGCCATCAATTGTGGAATAATTCAAAATCCATACGTACATTATCCTGGTTCTTGTTCTGCAAAAGAGGGATAATCAAGCAAACTTATTGAGCAATTCGGAGGATCATTCACATTATGCAAGTTGCTACCGGAACCGTTGTCAACGGAAATATCGTACTGGAGGGTGTCTCTCTCACCGAAGGTGCAGTCGTAACCGTCGTTACGCGTGGTGCTGACGAAAGTTTTTTACTTACTGAAGCACAAGAGAACAAACTCTTTGCGGCTATGGCCGAGATTGAACGTGGTGAATATTTAACCTTGGATGAGCTGCTGCAGTCACTTTCGATTCACAACTGAACATGGCACTTCAGGTAAGGATTGCCGTACAAGCAGCAAATCAGGTTCGCAAGGCATCTGAGTGGTGGTTGGTAAATCGCCCCAACGCTCCACACGCCATCGCCACCGACTTTGGCGAGGCGGTGGCTTTCCTGGCCGAACAACCAGGCATCGGGGCCAAATATGAAGGCTCACGTACCCTTGGTGTACGCCGCCTTTTCCTCAGTCGCGTTGGGTACTTCATCTACTATAAGGCTGAGAAAGGTTTCCTCCATGTGCTTGCATTCTGGCATGCGAGCCGTGAACACCAGCCAGCGCTATAAAACAAGGCATAACAAAACGGTCAAAGCGACGCGCCCGCCCTGACGCAGTTTTATAATCTTGTGATAATCGGGTTCGTTGAATCTCCTTTGGCGGCGCGATCTTTACGTTCGAAATCTTCACTTCAGCCATGCTGGTTATCTCTTTGACCACTTTATAGAGGCTGCCTGATGAGCATTGAAAAGTTTAGCACATCAATATCCAGCGGGGTATAAAATACGCCATCAAATGCGGTAATAATTAAAATATCAGCGTACATTGATTTTATGCTTGTCCTGCAATAGAGAAAGTGTAGCTGCTTTTTATGCTGATCCGTATAAGAAGCAGAAATCGCCTGAATAGAATAACTATTTTTCATGTATATGGTTGGCTGCGTATTGAATCGTGAAATATGGTCTCATATATGGGTTTATTTTTTTAAATAATCCGCAGTTTAGGGGGATCAATATATTATTATTGTTAAGCTTCCGAGTAAACCCATGATTAAATCCTTTGACTTCTTACAAGCATGGCGAACTGCAGCGTCCAACCGCAGTGCACAGCTTCTCTCCTCCTGGACAGATTACAAGCTCTACACCAGCTTGATACTAAACAACCCCACATGTCTTTTGGTCGATGTTGGGAACGCACTTGGCTTGGAGGCATACCCACGCGACTACTACGCCGTGGATGGGTTGCTCTACTCACAACAGGATTTCGTACCAGGCTGCCCTAAAGGACAGTTCTGGTTTCGTTCCCTTTCAGTGGCATTCGAACACGAAAACACTTTCAATCGCAATGTATTCCAAGAGATTGCACACCTCCTCATTCTGCGTGCTCGCTTAAGCGTTGTGGTCACATACACGCCAATCTACGATCAAAAGCTGATGAACTACTTTCACTCAATTATTCAGCCATGCCATCATGCGTCTGAACTCGACTTGAATGAAAGCTTTTTGATGATCCTGGGCCGACGTGACCCATTGGAGTGGGATGGTTACGTTTACAAAAAGGAGGGCTGGAAAAAGTTATAAACGAAAAAGAACAACAAAACCATGCAGACAACGTGCGAAAACTCACGCACCTGATGGTTAACGTTCCGTAGAGACTCTTGTCAGTAATAATTGGACACGCAATCCGCCGATCAAAAGCAACCGAAAGGTAGTTGCAAATACAAAATACATGTTGTACGTTGGGATATGAGTAAAGACCAAAAATTGATTTTAAGGCTTCTTTCAAGGCCTAAAAACTTTACCTATAATGAATTATGTAGAGTTCTCAACTCATTGGGTTATGAAGAAAGCCAA
>CAIOLC010000212.1 GCA_903859055.1 uncultured Chlorobiaceae bacterium
AAGATGTAACTCCTCTTTAATTATTTCGTTTTGCTTGCTTAATTGGCGGACGTTGATTATGACAAAACAGAAGAGGGCGCACTACCATGCGCCCTCTTCTGTTTTGCTGCAAGAATTACTTTTGTTCCTGCTGCTCCAGTAGCGATGGACACTTTTTTTTCTGTCATTGATAATGAGTAACGAGAAATAATTTATGTTGAACACCAACGAAGACAAACTTGTAGAGTTTCTGCTGCAATGCCACCCGGGCCAACCAAAAACCAGAGGAACCTGGGAAGTTGACCATCAAGGCACCCCCTTTCTTCTGCCCGCAATTGGAGGCATTACCCTGAACGTTCAGGCAGGGGATCCGGCATTCGGCTGGGCGGGTGACCATATTGAGCCAGGAGTCAGTTGCACTGCAGATACCATGAAGCCTTTCGAGCATCCCAATGTTGGCCTGCAGATATTCTCTTGTGCCGGCAACACAGCGACAGTTGCCAGCGGCGAGGCCAAAGGGGCTGAAGGTCGAGTTATTGGACATCATGGAGGGTCAGAGCATGTGATTGTCAATTTTGATCGCGATGTCAAAGAGAAGATGCTTTACAGCGACACCATCATTATTCGAGGCAAAGGGCAGGGGCTGAAACTTGTTGATTATCCAGATATTGCTCTGTTTAATCTTGAGCCGACCCTGCTCCACGCCATGAAGATCCGTGAACTTGAGGGAGGAGTGCTTGAAGTGCCGGTTACCACCATTGTGCCAGCAGTTTGTATGGGCTCCGGTATCGGCTCTGCCCACGTCGCCAAAGGGGACTACGACATCATGACCAGCGATGCCGATACTGTTCAGGAGTACGGGATTGACAAAATACGTCTCGGTGACTTTGTTGCCCTGCTTGACCACGATAACCGCTACGGCAGAGCATACCGCAAAGGTGCCATCACTATTGGCATCGTTATCCACAGCGACTGCTTGGAGGCTGGTCATGGGCCAGGTGTTACGACGCTGATGACCTGTGCTTCACCGCTTATCAGGCCAGTTATTGACCCGGCGGCCAACATTGCCGATCTGCTTGGGATTGGCACGACGTTGACGGAAAATCATTGAGAGAGAGTCTATTTTGGCCAGTTATAATATTTATATCTGGCCAAAATAGACTTTTTTTGTTAACTTTGGCCAGATATAGAATGGGAATAGTTGTTACTGTCATTCATGATGAGCAAAAACAACATATCAGGCCGGAGGGATGAGATCAGGATACTGGAACAGGTGTTAACCTCTTCCGATCCTGAATTTATAGCGGTTTATGGCCGTCGGCGGGTGGGAAAAACCTGGCTGGTCAGGGAGTTCTTTGGTGATTTGCTCTGCTTTGAGATAACGGGGATGCACAATGTTACCCTGCAAGATCAACTGGCCAATTTTGCCCAATCGTTGGGCAAGGCGGTGGAAATGGAGCTTCAGCCCCAGCGGCCATCTTCCTGGTCTGAAGCGTTTGGCCAACTGGAGCAATTGCTTGAATCATCTTTTGCAAAAAGACAGAGCAAGAAACAGGTTGTTTTTCTGGATGAATTGCCCTGGCTGAATACCCCCCGTTCAAAATTTCTGTCGGCCCTTGAACATTTTTGGAACAGTTACGGTTCACGCAAGAAGCACCTTGTTCTTGTCGTGTGCGGGTCAGCAGCCTCATGGATGTTGCAGAACATTGTCAGGGCAAAGGGAGGGCTCCATAACCGCCTTACCCGGCAAATCCGTCTTTTGCCATTTACACTTGCCGAAACAGAAGAGTTTCTGCTGCATCGGCAAGTCAGCCTCACCCGATATCAAATTGTCGAACTGTCTATGGTCATGGGTGGTGTTCCGTTCTACCTTATGCAGGCAGAAGCCGGTTTGTCAGCGTCTCAAATCATTGACAAGGTCTGTTTTTCTGCCACAGGTCTCCTTCGAGCCGAGTATGAAAAGCTCTATGCATCTCTTTTTGAGGAGAGCGACCTTCATCTGAAAATTGTTGCACTGTTGGCAAAAAAACGTACAGGTCTCAGCAGAAACGAGATAGCCTGCGCGGCAAAACTTACGACGGGAGGGCGACTTACCAGAGTTCTTGACGAGCTTGAGGAATCAGGATTCATTGGGTCACGTATTCCACTTGGCAAAAAAGTCAATGACCTGCTCTACCGGCTTGTCGATGAGTTCACGCTTTTCTACTTTTCATGGATAAAACCTCTCGGAAAGAAAATACCCGATCCGGGATACTGGATGTTGCGGCAAAACAGTCCGTCGCGAAAAGCATGGTCAGGTTTTGCGTTTGAAACCCTGTGTATCAAATATGTTCGCCAATTGAAAGCCGCGCTGGGTATTGCCATGGTTGAAACGTCAGATGCCCCATGGCGTTATCAGGCTGACAAAGATTCTGCGTATCCCGATGGCGCACAGATAGATTTGCTGATCGACCGCAGTGATGCCACCATAAACCTCTGTGAGATCAAGTTCTTCCAGGGCGAGTTTACCGTGGACGCATCTTATGCCAAAGAGCTGCGCCGGAAAATTGAGGTTTTTCGTCAGGTGACCAAAACCCGGAAAAACATTTTTCTGACCATGATCACGACCTATGGTGTTACCGACAATATCTGGCGCAAGGACGTTGTGACGAATGTTCTGACACTTGATGCCCTTTTCTGATAATATGTTTATCTGGATAGAAATAAAAAATGCTATTTTATCCGGATAAAATTCTGTTTATGAACCAACAAGGGGGATGGAGATGACCGGTCAGGCGAGAGAAGCGTGCACAGCGTTTGAAGGCAGTCGTGCTCTTGCATCAGGCGAGCTGGTGCTGGTCGCAGAGAAGGTGAAGGAGATGATTGACCGTGGGGAGGCTCTCTCGGTGCTGATTTTTGACGATCTCATCAGTGAGCTGATTGAGGTGGATTTTCGGGGCACGATTGAGGATGTTCTGCTTCGTCTGAAGAAACCGGCAGTGACAGAGGAACCAGCTCACCCTCGGGGGCCGGGTCGTCCGAAGCTTGGCGTTGTTCCCCGTGAGGTGACCCTGCTGCCTCGCCACTGGGAGTGGCTCAACGCTCAGCCGGGAGGCACTTCGGTAGCTCTGCGCAAGCTTGTTGAGGAGGCGCGGCGGGTGAACACTAAGCGCGATCTCTTGCGCTCTTCACAGGCTTCGCTTTACCGCTTTATCTCGGCAATGGCAGGCGACCTGCCCGGATTTGAGGAGGCATCGAGGGCACTCTTTGCCAGAGATCCGGAGAGGTTCAACCAGCACATTGCTTCATGGCCGGTTGATATCCAGAGTCATGTTCAAAAACTTTCGGTCAATGCTTTTTGCAGCAAAGGAACAGAAGGGTCGCATTGATAAGGTAATCGATAACGGTGCTAACATGAGTACCGTTACCACTGAAACGTGCCCTTGAAAAGAAAAGCCCCCCGCAAAACGGAGGGCTTTCTTGTATTTCATTGAACCAGCAGCAACTCAGCAGTTCCGCACGGTCGAAGAGTTGCGATCCTTGATGGTGCTCTCGTCGAACTCGTCCCAGTTGTGCTCGTCATGCTCACGCTGGTAGCCAGCCTCTTTCAGGCCGAAGCTCATGTCGGCGACCATTTCTGGACGTAGCTCCTTGAGGTTTTTCACCTCGGCCTCCGTCAGAATTCTTGACTTGTCGAAGCCAAGGTCGATCTCAATCTTGCGGTTTTTGGTCTTGACGCGATCGATGTCGTAGAAGCGCTTTGTGAGAGTGGTCTGTGCAAACGCCTTCAGACAGCCAAGCATGTATTTGCGGACATAGGGATCCTTGATCCATGGGTAGCCAAAGAAGGTTTTGCGTGCGTAGAAGCGTGCATAAGATTTCAGCACAAGTTTCAGCACATCCTCACGCTCCATGTTGTCGGGCTTGATGATCGGTGTCACAAAGTTGTACTTGGAGTAGTCGCGCACCTCAACCCTGTCGCCAAGCTCCTTGAAAAGATCAGAGAAAGGCCATGGGGTGTAGATGGTCCAGTTGGCCATATCGGGGTCCCAGTCTTTGCAGAGCTGATAGGTCTCTTCAATGGTTTCAGGAGTTTCGTGCTCAAGGCCCATAACAAACTGTGCTTCAGCCACAATTCCATTTTTCTGCAACAGCTTGATGGCAAGCTTGTTCTCTTCAATGGTAGTCTCTTTGCGGAAACGGTTCAGGTTCATCTGGCTGGCAGCTTCTGTGCCGAGCGAAACGTGGACGAGGCCTGCCTTGCGGAAGAAGGGCAGCAGATCGGCATCACGCATGATGTCGGTCACGCGGGTGTTGATACCCCAGGTAACGTCAAGTTTGCGGTCGATAAGTTCCTGGCACAGCGAGACAAACTTCTGCTTGTTGATGGTTGGCTCCTCATCAGCAAGGATAAAAAAGCCAACTTTGTGCTGTTTGACCAGTATCTCAATCTCATCGACAAAGTTTTTCGGGCTGCGAGCTCGGTAGCGGCGCCAGAACTGCCACTGGGAACAGAAGGTACAGGTAAAAGGACATCCTCTGGCAAAGTTCGGTACAGCCAGCCGACAACCAAGGGGTGTATAGATATATTTATCCCAGTCGTAAAGGCTCCAGTCGGGGGAGAGTGTATCAAGATCTTCAATAACAGGATGCGCGGCGGTGGCGAACACTTTGCCTTCGTTATCAATGTAGGCGATACCGGTGATGTCGCCTCTGTTTTTCAGGTCGGTTCCTGCGGCAATCTCCTTGATAAGGTTGACCGTCACCTCTTCGCCTTCACCACGAACAACGTAATCAGTCTCAGGTGCTTCACTGAGTACCTGCGGGTACATGAAGGTTGAGTGAATGCCGCCCATAATCGTCCTGATCTTCGGATTCACCTTTTTGGCAAGCTTCATGATTGCCTGCGCCTTGAAAATCGACGGAGTGATATTGGTTGCCATCACCACATCCGGCATGTTCTTGCGGATGATCTCTTCAATCTGGTCGTCAGGAATGTTGTCGGCCATGGCATCAACAAATTTAATCTGATCGAATCCAGCTTTTTTCAGGGCACCACCAATGTAAGCTACCCAGCTTGGTGTCCAGTTACCGGCAATTTCGGCTCCACCTGAATGATAATTTGGTTGAACCATCAATATTTTCATCGGTCTTCATCCTCCAGATATGTTTTAATACAAAATTGGGGATGCAATACTATAAAAACATGCATCCCGCATAGACTCACAAAAAGTAATGAACCGACAATTTACAATTTTTTTCTAAAAACTTCATAGCGTTTTCATGCTCTACAACCGCAAGGGTAGTTGCGAAATTTCTGGAGGCTTTTGATGTAAAAAACTTTCCTCACAAACTTCTGTCAAATACCAAAACATCAGCTCATTATTCCTGCTGGCAGCATAGCGTCAAAAGTTCTTTTTTTATGAAATAAAAGCATTTATTAAATATTTCCTCATGAATTAGCGGTGGTTGGCATTCATCAGCATGGTGTGATAAAATCCGAAACTGATCTTTTCACGCTTTTTTACCTCCATGCTATCCTTGTTCATTGCTCGCTTCATCTCCTCATCTCGTATCATCTGTATGGTGGTGCGGCGTTCTTTTTTAGGGAAGTAGCCACCAGCCCAATGCATAAGGGCAAGAAGGTTATTGTAGGGGGCATAGGTGAAAATAATCGTTCCTTTGGTAAGGCGGCTCAGGTTGCTGAATGCCTGGGCAAATCCTTCGGCAGGGTAATGGATCAGCACGTCAAAGCAGACAACAGCATCATATTTTCCGCTGACAGACTCAATGGTGTTCACCTCAAATTCGATGTTTTTATCAACACCCTGCCTGATCGCTTCAGACTTTGCTTTGTCAACCATTTGAGAGGCAATATCAACTGCTTTTACCTTGTATCCTGCTTTCGCCAGCCTGATGCTGAAGAGTCCTGTTCCGCAGCCGGCATCAAGCACTGTTGCCCCTTTGGGAAGTCCCAGTTGCTGCAGCCATTCAAATGCCCTGTCCATCATGACGGCGTGGCCCTGGCGGACAGTATTGCGTACAGAGGAGAGCTTGTCATCTCCGTAGATTGATGCCCATCGCTGAAAGCCTTGCCCGTTAAAATAGGAGCGGAGCATTTTTTTATGTTCTTCAGCATTGAATGGGGAGCTGTTCATGGTAAAAGGTTTGTCGGTTGCGTTGTTGGACTTTACAAAATGTTTTTTGCGCAATATTCTTCACTAACCATTAATAATCACTTTTTTCCTAATATTTAACTGCTCAGTAGGTTGTATGTCGAAAAGTATGTTCACAACAGCAAGTTGATTTATTAAACAGATAAAAAAAGATTATTAAGATTGTAAAATGTCTCGAATGTTATAATGCCACTCTAACTCCGATTTCAAAAGGGAACGTTGGGTAGTTAAGACGAATGTATCGTAACCTCGCGTCAGCAGTGATATTGTCCCTGAGTGGAATAGTAAATCCCGCCCCAATCTGATAGGCTATAGTAGAATAATCCACACTATAAGGTTTTCCGGATGTAACCCATTTATCAGTCGCCATTGCAAGTCCAAGCCCAGCGGTGAGATATGGTGAAATATTTTTAAAGGTGCCTGAAGATTCATGAAGATTAAGGTCATAATTATAGTTCAGCAAGAGGTAACTCTCGGAGTAGCTCGTTGTTGAATTGTCTCCTAAGCTATCATGACCGATTTCAACATCAAATTTTTTTTCGCGATAATTTAGCCCCAATCCAGCATTAAAGATGCCCGAACCAAGGTGTATACCAACGTAAGAGATGGTTTTTGCTGGTGGCTCGTTTTTTGCGTGCGAGGAGACTGGAAGCATGAACAAGCCCGAGGCAAGAATGACTCCATACTTTAGAATATTGTTTCTCATAATTATCTGCCTGTTGAGTGTTTTATAAAACAGTGCACTATGTTTTACTCGTTACATGTTTGCAACACTAAATATTGTTACACATCAATCCCCTCAAGGCGATCTTCAAGGTCTGAGTAGATCTCCTGCAGTTTTTCGATCATGTCGGGGTCTGCGCTCCACATGCCACGTCCACTCGCTTCGAGCATACGGCCTACAATGTTTTTGAAAGCTTTCGGATTCACCTTCATGAGGCGCTCGCGCATGTTTGGATCCATGGCGTAGGTCTCAGCAGCCTCCTTGTAGACCCAATCGTCAACGCCCTTGGTGACGGCATCCCAGCCGAGCATATAGGTAAAGCGGTTGCTGATTTCGGCGGCACCACTGTGCCCCTGGTCAAGCATGGTCTCAAACCATTTTGGGTTGAGCAGTTTGCTGCGGAACTCAACCTTAAGAGCCTTGTCGGCATCATCAATCTTCACATCAGCCGTAAAGGTCTCAACGTAGTTTAATTTGACGTTATCACCTTTCGGGTTGCGGCGGCGAGCTGAAAGCTGGAGTGCTCCCGATGAGGAGAAGTAGCGGTCAATATCAGTAATGCCGAATTCAGCCGAGTCGACCTGCTGCACCACCCGATCAACGGTACTGAGCAGCCCTTTGAGAATGTCGGTCTGCTGGTCGCCGTAGCGGTTGCCACCGTAGGCAAAACCGGTTCGCTTGATGAACATGTTATCGAGATCATCTTCTGATTCCCATGCTGAATCTTCAACAAGTTCCTCAACCTGTGAGCCGTAAGCACCTGGTGCCTGGGTGAAGAGACGCGATGTGGCACTTTCGAAATCTTTGCCCTCCTTCAGTGCGGCATCAACATGTTTTTTGATATGGTTCATCTCGTAGGGCTCAATGGCTTTTGCAGCCTCTTTGACCAGTTTGTCGAGATGGTCAACAAGAACGCCAAAGGTGTCGCGGAAAATCGAGCTGATCTGGATAAGCACATCAATTCTTGGACGACCAAGCTTTTCGAGCGGTACCAGACGGTAGTGGCTGATTTTGCCCTGTCCATCATAGGCTGGTTCGGCGCCCATGAGGTGAATAATGACGGCAACAGCTTCGCCCTTGCTCTTGATGGTATCAAGTCCCCAGAGCACCTGGGCTATGGTTTCGGGATACTCTCCGTTATTCTCCTCAAGGTGTCGGCTAAGGATGGTATCGGCAATCTGTTTGCCACGTTTAAAGGCCAGTTCTGAAGGAATGCGCCATGGATCAATGGCGTGAATATTGCGTCCGGTTGGCAGAATGCCAGCACCATCACGAACCAGATCGCCGCCTGAACCCGAGGGGATATACTCGCCACACAGGGCTCTCAGGAACCCTTTCATCTCATTTTTATTATCCTCCAGCGCCCGTTTCAGGGCGAGCCCATCTTGCAGAGCGCCGTTTATCGCTTCAACCATATCCGACGAAACTTTTGCGCCATTGGTCAGCTTGTTGAAGAGGTTTGTCGGATTGCTCTTGCCGAAAATGGTCTGCTCGATAAACTCTTTGGTGTGTCCATCTACCGTTTCACGTGCGGTCATCGCCTGCTGTTCACCTTTTCGTGCGCGGGTAGCCAGCGATGCGTAGTCGCCATAGGTTCTGTCTTCACCTATGGCCTGCATGATGACTGATGGCAGAGATTTTTCGTTGCCGCGTACCTTCAGGTATTCGGTGATAGTTGTTACCTGTGTCTCCAGTTTGGGTGTCTCTCCAAAAACGTGCAGTGAGTTGGAGATCAAGCGGCCCTCAAGCTCCATCATGTAGGTGTAGAGACGGCTGATATAGTTCTGGAACTCCTCTCCTTCAACGCGAGGACAATCATCCGTCAGGTTGAGCTGTTGAGCTTTTGTGAGAATGACCTCTTCTGTCTCGGCATCAGCAGTACGTTGCAGTCCCCGTTCGCGATAATCGTTCAGCATCTCCTTGAAGGCAGGCAACTCCTTGTAGAGACCAGCGCGTGCCAGTGGGGGGATGTTGTGAGAGATCATGGTGGCATACCCGCGCCGTTTGGCAATGTTGGCCTCGCTGGGGTTATTGATCGGGTAGATATAGAAGTGGGGCACTTCACCAAGCAGAATATCTGACCAGCAGTCACCGGTTACGCCAAGCTGCAGGCCCGGCATCCACTCTACGGTTCCGTGCATACCAACATGGACCATGGCGTTTGCACCAAAAATACGACTGATCCAGCGATAGAAAGCAATATACTGATGGTGAGGTGTATTCTCCTTGTCGAAAAGCAGGCGCATCGGGTCGCCCTGGATGCCAAGGCGAGGCTGAACTCCAATAAAGATGTTGCCGAGGGTAATGCCTCCGATAAAGAGCTTGTCTGGCTTGATTGGTGCTATTTCACCAGGAAAGCCGCTCCAGCGCCCTTCAATGCGCTCCCGCTCCCTGCTGCTGGTGATAGTGTTGAATTGTTCCCGGTCGATAGCAAAGCACTCCTGCTCGTGTGCCTGGATTTCGTAATCGGTTGCCTTGTCGAGCATTGAGAGCAAAGCCTCAGGTGATTCTGGCAGTTCACCGATATCATAACCCTCAGCGCGCAGTGAAAGCAAAATGTTATAAAGACTTTTTGGGACATCCAGCAGGGCGGCACTGGCCTTTTTCCCCATGCCCGGAGGATAGTCGTAAACCACCAGAGCAACTTTCTTGTCACGGTTCGGAATCTGGCGTAACTCTGAAAACTTTTTGGCAAGTCCGGCAAGCCTGTCGAGACGGTCAGGAACTGTCTGCAAGCGTCCATCCTTGATGGCGCCGAGCACTACCGGGCATACGGCACCGTCCATTTCAGGCAGCGAATAGGTCATGGCCGATTGCAGTGGTATAACCCCCTGCGACTTCCATGATGCGAAATCCTGAATAAAAAGCGGCTGTGAAACCACATACGGGGCATTGATTTTTCCGAGAATCTCCTCTCGTGCGGCAGATGAAGCACCTGGTGTGGTTGCGCCCGCAGGGCCGCCTACAAAACCAAACCCCATCATGTTGACAAGCATGTCGATGTTGTTGTGGGTAAACCACTCTCTTGCGGCAACATGACCCTCGACACCCATCACAAAGACAGGCAGGGGGTTGAGTCCTTTAGCCTCGATGGCGCGGATGGTATTATCAATATAATCTTTCTCCTGCAAGAGGTGCTTCCGGAAGAAAAGCATGCCAATATTGCGTTTTTTTGTTGCGTTCCGGTCGCGCTTATGAAGCCATTTTTCGTAATGGTGCAGATCTTTCAAGTACTCTGGAGCATCAGGATGGTAAAAGCCCATGGTGGGCACCTCCTGTACCTTTTCAACCTTGACATCTACCTCAAAATATTCAGCGATGATGTAGTTGAACATTGCGGCAAGGTTGTCGCCGGTCGGGTTCATCCAGTAGGTATAAACCTGCATCCAGTTCTTGAAATCCTTTGCTTTTTTGGGGATAAGCGGCAGCATGGTGCGCATGATCTTCAGCAGCTTCATGTACCCGTAAAGAGCATCTTCGTCACGCCCCTTCACCAGCATTTTTGCAACTTTCTTGACGATATCGGGCATGCCACTGCCATCGCCCGAGACAACATAATTGCCAATTTTTGTCATCTGCATCACTTCAGGCATCGACTCATAGGCAAACACAACCTTAACCTTTGATTGATCGACCTGTTCCTGAAGCCAGTCTGCCTGTCCCTTGAACTGAATCAGGGTGGTAAAAATACAGTCGGCATTATGGATAGCTTTTGCAGCTTCAGGGTTCTGATGCTCAAGGTCTTGATCAGTCCATTGCGTTAATTCTGCATGATCGGCAATCTTGGAGGTCACCTCGCGCCAAACTCGCTGATTGCATTGTTCCATCCCGACAATAGCGGCAATTCTGATTTTATCGTGCATAGAATTCCAAAAAATGTGCGTTTGTTTGTTGTTTCAAAAGAATTGCAAAATGTAATAAAATCCCGCGATGTAAACTAACGATTAAAAAAAGAGCCAGCCCTTGATGGTTCAGGGGCTGGCTTGGGGTTGAAACTTGTTTCGTTCAGGTCAGAATGTTAAATCCACTCCGGCTACAAAGCTGCGCCCTGGCGCACGGAACCATACAACTTCCTCGTACGGCGTGTTGTTGATGTTGTTGCAGGTAAAAGTTGTGGTGCAGTTTTCGTAGATCTTTAACTTCGCGCCAAGATTAAACACGACGAAATTGCCCGGGTAATAATTTCCCTGAGGATTGGTAAAGTTTGTTATGGATTTGTACTTGCTTACATACCGACCGTTAACGTTGAGAGCAAGATCTTTGCTTGTTTTCCAAGTTACACTTGTCGAAGCAGTGTGTTCGGGTCGGTAAGGCAACCAGGTTGGATCGGGATTGTCTTTTGTGGTCTGGGATGCAGTAGCCGGATCGTACGTACGGTTCTTTGCGTTCATGTAGGTGTAAGCAAGGTTCATGCTGACCTCATCTGCGGGACGGATGTTGATGTTTGTCTCTACGCCATAAATTCTTGCCTTTGTGATGTTCTTGTACTGAAAGCTGCTTCCGATAATTTCTGATTCTATCAGATCGTCGTAGTTGTTAATAAATCCTGCAACGTCTACCGAAACTCGATCGCCAAACTGCTTGAACATGCCAGCTTCCCATGCGGTCAGGGTCTCTTTGCCGAGGTTTGGGTTTGGAGTGCCGATAAAGATCACTGCTTCACGAATGAAGCGTTCGTAGAGTGTTGGTGCACGAAAGCTCCTGCCTAATGAGGCACGCAGGGAAATGTCGTCCATTGCTTTGTAGTTGAGTGCGAGGCGAGGACTCAGGGCATCGAGCGATTTGTTGTTGAGCGGTACACTTGTCGCCGCGCTGGTCGTATACACCTTATCAGCACTGATGCCACTCCAGTCGTAACGCACCGACATCAGGGATGTCAGCTTGTTTGTGATTTTCCACTCATCCTGCACAAAAGCTGCAACATTTTTTTCCTGTATATCGTTAAACTGGTTTGTTACAGGATACTCCGCTGCAACTTGGGTTGTTGTGGTCTTGACGATATTGCCGTCAACGCCAAAGAGCAAGTGGTGCTCAGGTGCCGCCTTCCAGTCAACTTTTGCCCCTGCTCCATACCGACTGTTTCTTGTTTCATTAAACTCCCCCGGTATTCTCACGCTTGGATAGCTGGGATCAGTTCCATCAAGCGTTTTATCCGCTACCCCTACACCTACACCAGGAGTATAACCAAGGTAGTAGTATGTGTTATACAGTTCTCCACCAGTCGGATAGATTTGGTTGGCATTTGTGTTGTTGTACTCATAACGGGTCGAGTTGTAGGTGTAGTAAAGCCTTGTGTCAAGCGACAGGTTGTCTGAAAGAAGATTCACATAGTTCAGGCCAATCAAGCTGTTTTTTCTCTTGATCAGATCATCCGAATATATTCCATCGTATATGCTGCTATAAAGCGGCACACCGTGCGCCGACAAATAGTTGCTGTATGCAGTTGTAAATGCAGGTGATCCTGGAAATCCCGCTGCCGAGGCGGCTCCGAATGCTGCAATTTTGGCCGCGTTGTAGTCGCTCAGGGATGTATAATATAATGGCACTGTTCCCAAACCGCTAAATGTGCGATATACGTCATAGGCATGGCCGGATATTGGGGCCATTGTTGGAGCACCAAATGTTGTCGCTGTATCGTATGGCCAGTAATATGCGTATCCACCGACAGTCGAAGTGTGGAAGCTGCTTAGTTGCAGGTATTGCTTTGCATCAATGTCGTACCTTGCTTTCAGCTTGATGTCGTTCATCTGGTTTTTGGAGTTCTCCCTGTGTCCGTCGTCATCGTTGTGCGAGTAAAGCAGGTCGTAGCTCCACTTCCCTTGCTTGTTCCCTATGCCGATATAGCTGTTCCAGAACAAAGGGGTGTAGTTTTGACGGTATATGCTTTGGTCGTTACCTGGTGTCTTGTCGTAGAAGCCGATGCTTGAGCCAGCTTTTATCTCAAATTTCTCGGGCAGATGGCCAGTGACATTCACGACACCTCCCATAGCACCTGAACCGTAGAGTGTTGCTGCAGCGCCTTTGAGCACTTCAACCTTATCGGCAGCGTTCATGTTGATCGACTGCCAGACGATCTCTCCTGACTCAGGGGCGTTAACAGGAAAGCCGTCGTAGTGGCCCTGGACTCGGGTTCCGATTCCGCCGCCATCAAAGCTGTTTGAACCCCGGATTTGCAGGCTGGATGATGAGGTGCCACCCGACCGGGTTACCACAACACCAGGGACATCCGCAATAACTTTGTCCAGGGTCGGGCTTGATTCTTGTTTGATCTTGTCTTTCGACACCACGTTGGCGGTAACGGGAACATCCAGTCGATCCTGCTTGTAGAGTGAAGCACCCACAACAACCTCGGAAGCCATGATCGTTGTTTGACCAAGTTGAAGATTGACCACTGTTGTTTCGCCTGAAGTGACGGTCAGTGTCTGGCTTGCCGGTGCGTAACCGACAATTGATATGGAGACTTTTTGTTGTTTTGCAGGAACATTCTGGAGGGTAAAGTTCCCGTTCATGTCAGTTGCCGTGCCCAGAGTGGTACCGGCAATGGTAACAGATGCGCCGAAAACCCCTTCGCCGTCTGACTTGTCGATAATTTTTCCTTTTACTGTTCCTGTATCAGCTCCATAGCCTGGAAAAGGGACCAGTAATGCCATCAGGCAAAACGCAGAAAGGACAAAACGGACAAGTCGAAACGCTTGCGTATGTTTTGTTTTCATGATTGTATGCTGGTTTAGTTGTTGTGATACGAACAAAGCAATAAAAGAGTGCTCTCTTTGGTCAGTGGTTCCCTGATAACGAAAGCGCAAAAAATCTTTTTTGACACAATCTGAACAGCGAAAGCGTTAACGCTTTACCTCGAAAACGGGCATCAGCTCAAATCTATAAAAAAATAAAAGAAAAACTTAAGCTTTTACCGTAAAAAGGAGCTTGTCAGCAAGGGTTTGTCCGTGACAATAACTCCCCGACTGTTATCGGGGAGCGCAAAAAGGATGGGGATGTATTTCTCAGATAACACCCAGTTCTCTGCCTATGGTGCAGAACTCAGTGATGACCTTGTCGAGATGCACACGCTGGTGGGTTGCCATAAAGCTGGTGCGGAGTGCTT
>CAIOLC010000213.1 GCA_903859055.1 uncultured Chlorobiaceae bacterium
CTGCTGTTGATTTTGCAAAGCGCTTGTTAAACCGCTCGACGCGTCCTGCAGTATCGACAAGAGTCTGCTTTCCGGTATAGAAGGGGTGGCAGTTGTTGCAGATGTCAACTTTGATTGTTGGTCTCGTTGAACGGGTGACAAAAGAGTTGCCGCAATTTGCGCAATTAACGGTGACTTCCTTATACTTTGGATGAATATCTTGTTTCATGACTTTCGTTGACTTTGTCGTACAATAGATGATATGACCGGCAATAAAATTGTAAAGGTTGCAAATATACAAGAATTTCATTCCAGTTACAACCACTAATATGATCGGTTCAACATCAGTCACTTACCTGAAAGGGGTGGGGTCGAAAAAAGGATCAATTCTCAAAGAGGCGGGTATTGTGACGCTTGACGATCTTTTTGACTACTATCCCCGCCGATATCTTGACCGGAGTGCCATGAAAAGTATTGGAACTCTTGCCGAAGGCGAAACGGTAACGGTTGTGGGGACAGTGATCAAGACACAGCTTGATGGAAATACTCCAGGCAGGGCACGTTTCAAGGCATGGCTGGGTGATGCAACCGGTGTGCTTGAACTTACATGGTTCCGGGGTGTCCGCTATTTTTCACGCAGCGTTGTTCAGGGTGAATCGCTTGCTGTTCATGGAAAAGTGAACTATTTCGGGAGTCATGCGCAGATGCAGCACCCTGATTTCGACCGTCTCAGCCCCGATCGCCTTCAGGCGAGTGAGGGTGAGTGCAGCGATTTTGAGCTGTACAATACCGGCAAGATTATCCCCATCTATCCGACCAGTGAGGCTATGAAGCAGGCAAGTCTGGGCTCAAAGCAGATGCGCACTCTTCTTGCCCGGGCTTTTGAACAGGGTGCTCCTGGCCAGCGGGAAAATCTCACCCCCTCAATGGTTGCCGATAATGGGTTACTCTCACTTGCCGAAGCATATCGTGAGATTCATTTTCCTTCATCACACCAGCAACTTGCAAAAGCTCGTTATCGACTGAAATGGACGGAGCTCTTTTATGCGCAGCTTCTTTTTGCCCTTCGCCATAGCGAGATCAGGCGCAATAAAGCAGCCGTGAAGTTTACCCACTCTGGTGAAGTGACACAAAAGCTCTTTGCAAGCCTTCCTTATACGTTGACCGAGGGCCAGAAAAATGCGGTTCGTGAAATCTATCGTGACCTCAGGAGTGGAAGTCCCATGAGCCGTCTTCTGCAGGGAGATGTTGGCTCAGGAAAGACCATTGTTGCCATGTTCAGCATGGCACTTGCAGCCGATAATACCCTGCAGTCGGCCTTTATGGCTCCAACCGAAATTCTTGCGGTGCAACACTATCTGGTGATGAAACGTTATTTTACTCCGCTTGGCCTGCAGGTTGGAATTCTGACAGGCAAGCAGGGGAAAAAAGTGCGCCAGTCGGTTCTTGATGCTCTCAGTTCCGGCGAGCTGCATTGTGTGATCGGTACCCATGCCATGATTGAGCAGGGTGTTAGTTATGCCAATCTTGGTCTGGTTATCATTGACGAACAGCACCGCTTTGGGGTGTTGCAACGCAAGGCGTTGCAGGAAAAGGCGACCAATCCCCATGTACTCCTGATGACGGCGACCCCGATCCCCAGAACACTTACGATGGGTGTTTTCGGTGATCTTGATGTTTCGGTTATTCGCGACAAGCCTGTGGGAAGAAGGCCGATCAAGACCTTTCTGAGGCCGGAACAGGATAAGATGAAGGTGTATAATTTTCTCCGTTCACAGATTGTGGAAGGAAGACAGGGTTATATTGTCTATCCGCTCGTTGAGGAGTCTGAAAAGATGGATCTGAAAGCGGCGGTTGAAAGTTATCTTGAACTCTCTGCTACAGTGTTTCCCGATCTCCGTCTTGGTCTGATTCACGGGCAGATGAGCCCGGATGAGAAAGAGAGGGTGATGGAGCAGTTCAGGGGAGAAGAGATTGACCTGCTGGTTGGCACCACAGTCATTGAGGTTGGGGTTGATGTGCCGAATGCCACGGTTATGGTTGTTGAACATGCCGAGCGGTTTGGTCTTGCCCAGTTGCATCAGCTTCGCGGACGGGTTGGTCGGGGAGAGCATCCATCCTCCTGCTTTCTGCTCTATGCAAAAATGACAGCGGATGCTCGCGAACGGCTTGCAGCAATGGAGTCAACCGATGATGGATTTGTCATCTCGGAAATTGATGCGAAAATCAGGGGAGCAGGCAATATTCTCGGAAAAGAGCAGTCCGGTGCCATGAGTGGCTTGAAAATTGCCGATCTGAATACAGATTATGCTATCATGCAGTCGGCCAGGTCTGCCGCCTATGCTCTTGTTGAACAGGACGGGCAGTTGCGGGCGGCGGAACATGCCATGATACGGGAGTGTTATCTGCGTCAGTACCATGATCGCTTTTCTCTTGCCGAGATTGGATAGCTTTTTTGTGAAGAATTCAATAAGTGCCTTTTTCTTGTAAGTTAAAAGTACTTTGGTGCCTGTAGGAGGCTGGAGGAGGTAACCGTATTTTGTGGCGTTTGACATGAATTTCTTATGAATGTAAATGGGGTATTGAGTGGCACTTCTCAATGAAGGAATGATCGTCGTTTCATGATGAAAAGAGATGAAGGGGTTCCATGCGGGATGGTCATGGAGATATCTGGCGCATCTTATATTGTTGTCTCCGAAAATGGAGACGAGTATCGGTGCCGCACTTTTCCCGGAACGAAAACTGAGAATGGTGATTCGACGCTGGTCGCTGTCGGAGACCGGGTTGAGCTGAAGGTGATTGAAACCGGCACAGCATTGCATGAAGCGGCAATTACACTCGTGCTGCCTCGCCACAGTGCCTTGACAAGAAAAAGGGATGTTCGCAGGAACAGGAGCAAGGAGAAGGTGCAGGTGATAGCAGCCAATATTGATCAGTTGGTCGTTGTTGTTTCGGCCTTTGATCCTCCTCTCAGTACCCGACTGATCGACCGTTACCTCGTCTTTGCTGAATCAGAGGAGATGGAGACCGTGATTGTGGTCAACAAGATGGATCTTGAGGATTCAAAGGAGACTCGTACGTTGATGAAGCCCTATAAGGCGCTTGGGTACAGAGTTGTCTATACCAGCGCTGAAGAGAAGCGTGGTATGGGTCTCCTTCGAAAGGCGCTGGCAGGAAAACTTTCAGCGTTCAGCGGCCACTCCGGTGTTGGAAAGTCAACGTTGATCAATCAGCTCTCCGGTCAAGAAGATCGGCTTCGTACCGGCGAGACCAATATGAAGACAGGAAAAGGGCTTCACACGACCACAAATTCTGTTATGCTTGCACTGCCAAAGGGTGGATATATCATCGATACCCCTGGGATCAGGGAGTTTAATCTTTCAGGGATCACCCGCGACAATCTGCGCTTCTATTTCAGGGAGTTTCTCTCATTGATGCAGAAGTGCAGTTACTCTTCATGCTCTCATACCGTCGAGCCCGGGTGCGGGATTATGAGGGCGGTGGAGGATGGTCGTCTTGATCCCGACCGTTTCGAGAGTTATCTTGCTATCTATGAAAGCATCGATTAATTTTTTTCATCATGAACTATTGCGACCAATGATTATAACCGTTAATCCTGCGACTGAAGAGCTCATTGCCGAGTATC
>CAIOLC010000214.1 GCA_903859055.1 uncultured Chlorobiaceae bacterium
CCCAGTATTACTTGTTTTTCAAGGCAATAGACTCTTTACGCTGTGACCTCCTGGCAAAGGAGATCGAGAGCAAGAGAGAAATCCAACTGCTTCAACAACGTTATGAGCATCGCATTACGCAGATGGTTATACAAATGAACGCACAAGCAGAAACAAACAAAAAATTTATCCATGAAGCAGAAAAAGAGGCAACTACTCTGAAAAGACGGATTGAAACACTGGAAAGTGAATTGAACAGAAGCTCAACAACACATTCAGATAATAAAAGTAAATTACAAGAGCTGCTTGACCAGATCTACTCGGTGGATGTTTCGCCAACGATAAAGAGAACTTTGACTGATTGCTGTTCACGCCTGATCGAGGCCCACGCAGTCGAAAAAAGGCTGAGTGCTGAATTGACTGAATCTGACTCACTCTTTTTATCTCAGCTTCAAAAAAAATTTCCAAAGCTCAACAAGCGAGAATTAAGAATATGCATGCTTGTGAAGTTAAACTATGATACAGCAGAGATTGCTCATTCCGTCGGAATATCAACAAGAGGAACGGAGAGTCTCCGATACAGAGTGCATAAAAAGTTAGGATTGGGAAAACACCAGTCAATCAAAACATACCTTTCAGAGTTTGCCATCACATGATACTCTGCAACACAGCAACTCCCCCGGGAACTACTGAAATTGCAATCCTGCCACTGACATCATCAATAACCTCTCCATCAAGATGCATGACATCAGACCCTTCAAGCATCACTTCGACCGCTTTAGCTTTGCAGCAGAGTACCTTCGAATCATGCACATGGGTGCCATGAAGATATTTCAGGAGATAGCCAAATATTGCATACTTCGGGATTGCTTTGAGAATGCAAACATCAAGCAACCCATCAGACACATCTGCAGATGGCGCAAGTTCAAATTTGCCGCCCTCAATTTTTCCATTCATCACTGAAAAGGCAAAAACTGGTTCATAAAGCTCAAGCAAAGAATTCTCCAGAACGATACTTATACGCATTTTTATTGGCTTGTAACCAAAAAGAACCATGAGTACTGCATAAACATAAACCAGCTCCCCCTTCCACCAATGTATCTGCTTCACCCTTTTCGCAATTCTCCCGGTAAACCCAATCCCCAGCGAGTTGATAAAAGAACGCCGCTTTCCGTTACCAAAAGAGACACTTCCAAGATCAACAGATACGCTTCCGCCACTAAAAAAATGTTCAACACCAACCGGTAAACTTTTATTAAAATAAAGTGTTTTAATAAAATCATTTGCTGATCCGATTGGCAGAACACCGATACGAACGTCTTTTCCAGCGACAGCATTAGCGACCTCATGAAGTGTTCCGTCACCACCACAAGCAATAATACTGCAATACTCCGCTGCCTTGGAACGTGCAATATCCCCTGCATGACCAGCATGTGTCGTAGTTATTAATACCGAGTCTGTTCTCCCTGACAAAAGCACCTTAAGCCACTGCTCCTTACGAGCCGCACGCCCCTTATTTGCGACAGGATTGAAAATAAAGAGGGTACGTGAACCATTATCCATGATATGAAAACAGAATTAAAACTTTTGCGTTGTTTGCCAGCGGAAATGAAGCTCCCTGCCTCAAGCACCGCAGTATCCGGTTATAACAGAGACTTTGTAAAATTTCACCGCAAGCGATTGGTAATGCAACCTTTAGAGAATAGAGAGAGGTGGCGCAAAAAAACGAGAAAAACAAGTCTCTTATCAATAAGCACTACTATTATAATCACTTCATACAGAAAAGCTCAAAAACGCATGGCATCGACTCAGCCAGAAAAAAATATCGCACTAACGTGTTTAATAAAGAAAAAAAGTGTTTCTCAATAGAACTACGAATATTTTTTGCATTTATCTAAAAAAAAACAAATATTACGGTTGTGAACACGCCAAGCCAGAAGGAGATGTGGAGTAAAAAAAATGAATAATAGTGAATTAAATTTAAATATGTTTCGGGATTTTCTTTCGTGTACCAAATGGCAGGCAGGCGTTTTTACAAAAAAATCAGAACAATGATGTATAATTTTGGGCTATCTCTTAAAATCAGCATCTTCTGATGCTCTTGTTCGGAGCTGGTTAACAAGGAGAAATTGGCAGCGTTGACCTGTAATTACTACAACAAATAATCAGAAAAGACAAAACAATGAACACACAAGCCGAAGTGGGTAAAAAATTACCAGCGGACTACGAGAAAGAGATTGGAGAACTCAGAAGCAGGGTAGCAAATCAGGATTTAGAACTGACAAGAGTTTCAACAGCTATTGCCGAAAAGACCTCTTCATTGCGGAATCTTCTTGATCAGATACATGCTCTTGAAATTGACAGTAACGTCAAAAGAACAATGACCGATGCGTGTTTGACTCTTATTGAAACTGAAACCATCGAAAAACGGTTGAATATGGAGTTGACCGAGTCTGATTCTGTCTTTTTATCGAAACTCCAGAAAAAACATGCTAACCTGAATCAGCGAGAACTCAGAATAAGTCTTCTCGTCAAGCTCAATTACGATACAAGAGAGATTGGCCGTTCTGTCGGCATTTCTACAAGAGGAATGGAGAGCATCCGTTACAGAATGCACAAAAAACTTGGCCTTGGAAAGCATCAGTCCATCAAGACCTATCTCTCAGAACTTGCTATAGCCTGAGAGGGGATAAGATAAGGATATTCAAAAACAAGCCTCAGATGTCAACAGACGGCTGAGGCTTGTTCTTTTGGAACAACTGTAGCATCTCCTCTGTTGTCACCGGGAAAAGCTCTTAATGTTGACAAACTCACAGATACCATAACGAGAGAGCTCACGGCCATAGCCGGACTCTTTTACACCGCCAAATGGCAAGCGTGGATCTGACTTGACCGAGCTGTTAAAAAAACAGTTCCCAACCTCAAGTTGATCAGCGAGAAGAATCGCCCTGTCAATATTTTTGGAAAAAACTGCAGACCCCAGGCCATAAGGGGTATCGTTGGCTATGCGTATTGCATCATCATCATCCAGCGCTTCAATAATCACCGCAACTGGCCCGAATGTCTCTTCATCGTACGCCGCCATCCCCTTCTGCACTCCCGTGAGAAGTGTTGGAGGATAGAAAAATCCTTTTCCGTCATGCATTTTTCCACCGCAAAGCAATCGTGCCCCCTGTGCAACGCTGCCAGCAACCTGGGCGTGCAGTTGGTCGCGAAGATCTCGGCGCGCCATCGGGCCAAGGTCAACCGTTGCATCAAACGGATCGCCCATCACCGAAGCCTCCATGCGCTGCAGAAGAAGACGCTCAAACTCCTTGATGACTGACGATTGCACAATAAAACGTTTTGCGGAGATACAGCTCTGTCCGCAGTTGAGCAGACGCGCAGCAGCACATATAGCAACAGCCTGCGGAATATCAGCATCATCAAGCACAATGTAGGGATCACTGCCGCCAAGCTCAAGCACGCTTCTTTTGATGGCTCGCCCGGCCTTTGCTGCAACAGCACGGCCAGCAGCGGTACTTCCCGTCACCGATACGCCCTGAATGGCGGGATGATCAATCATGAAGCCAGTCAACCGGTCAACATCTTCAAGGTCGATATGCACTGTTCTGTACAAATGTTCAGGAAAACCTGCTTCACGGAAAAGCTCTTCGATAGCAATGGCTGAACCAGTAACACTCGGAGCATGCTTGACGATAATGCCATTACCGGCCATGATTGCCGGGGCAGCAAATCGAAAAACCTGCCAGAAGGGAAAATTCCACGGCATGATGCCAAGCACAAGACCTATGGGCTCAAAAGTAACCAGGCCTCGAACACCGCCATCAAGCAGACTCTCTTCCTGCATTAAAAACTCTTCTGCATGATCGGCATAATAATCGCAGACCCAGGCTGACTTGACCACTTCAGCAATAGCCTGCGCAAGTGGTTTGCCCATCTCAAGCGTTATCAGCGCTGCATGACGCTCTTTCTGTTGACGCATGAGCTCAGCCAAAGCTCTCATCAGCCCACTACGATCCTCCAATGAGACCTTTTTCCATGAAAGAGCATCTCTGCGGGATGCCTGCAGGATCTCTTCAATCTCGCCGGATGTCATCGTCTGATACTCGGCAATTGACTCTTCTGTCGCAGGATTAACAGTAATGATCATGAGGCAAAACGGTTAGTGATGAAAAGAAATTAATCGACGCTTTCATAGATTGCAAGATAACTCTCGAAACGGTCGGGATCAAGACGACCATCCTCGACCGCCCTCATAATCCCGCACCCGGGCTCGACGGTATGAGAACATGAAGAGTAACTGCACTCCTGCATCAATGAGAGAAACTCCCTGAAATAGAAGCGCAGATTGTCGCGGGGTGATCCCTGAAAGATTAAACTCCCTGA
>CAIOLC010000215.1 GCA_903859055.1 uncultured Chlorobiaceae bacterium
CGGCCACCCATCGAATAGCCCGCCAGAGAGAAGGGGGGGGCAAATGATTGGCGCAGCAAATCGGCAAGCGCATCAACGGTTTGTATGAAAAAATCATCCGGGGGTTGTGTTTGCAGGAGGTTGGCACTCCCGTGACCAGGAAGATCAACCATCATGCAGCAATAGTCGTTCTGAAGCTCTCTCGTCACAGGAAGCCAGTCGCTGCCTGAGCCGAGAAAGCCGTGCAGAAACACGATGCGTGGCAGGGATGGATTGCCGAGGGTGGCGATGTGGAGGGGAATACCGTTTATGGTTGTTGACATGGGGATGGGGGTAATGATATTTTTATGGTAATCTATTGTTTAATTTACTATTTTTTCCTCTTGATTGCATATCGTCTTAAACCATGATTTAAGGATTATTTGATTTTCTGACCGGAGGTTGCGACGTATTCGTCTAACCGGTAACCTGTATGTATGGAAAAGGTGGCTGAATTCATCAATGTCAAAAGTTACAGGCAGGCTCTTGCCCGTTTGTGTCGACTTGCGGGCTTCTCAACTTCTGATGGTCGTCGGGTTCTTGATGACTGGGAACGGTGTTATAAGAGAAGCGTTCAAGCTTTCAAGAGGGCGATGGTTCGGCTCGTGCGGGAGGATGGTTCTCTCATTTCTGGTGAGGAGGTCGGAAATGATCCTTTGCTTTGGCTTCAGGCACTTGATGAGCACTGCCATCGTGCTATCAGTTGCCAAGGCTACTTTTGCAATTTCCGGATTGACGATGGAGACGGATTGATATATTTGCTTCCGATTTATCAGAAATCGGTCGGCGCGGCGAGACGCAAGCAATTCGGAAATATTTCCTGTTGGCTGAAATACCATCGTGCGGTTCCACTCAGCAATCCTCAAGGTATTCCTGTTGATGTTACAGGAATACCAAAGGGATATATGGATTGGGCGGCAAAAAATTTTGCAGGCAAGACCATCAGAATTGCCGTCGTGCATTTTACTGACGGGATTGCTCCGAACATATCGTATATGGACACTGAACACTTCGTTTGTGACGGTGTCAGTGACGAGAATAAACGGTTGGAAACAGCTCTCGACTATATTCGTCAAGCAAAGTACCAGGGCGCTCACATCCTGCTTATGCCTGAGCTGACGATCACTCCGGTTATTCGTTCAAAGATTGTTGCTGAGCTTGAACGACAGAGTGAAGGGGGTGATGATAACCATGCAATGTCGGTTCCCTTGATTATGCTTGGCAGCTTTCACGAGCAGGCAGAAGGTGGCTGGCGCAACCATGCAGAGGCAGTTCTTGGATTTGACGGGACATTTCTTTTTGGTTGCGACAAGCGTAAATCGGTCACGTTCAATAACTGCAAGGAAGGCATAGAGTGTTCGCCAACGCCTTTGACCTGTTTATTGACACCCTTGGGATTGATGGCAATGGCAATCTGCAAGGATTTGTTCGAGGGAGAACCCGCTGCTGTTCTCGCGTCACTACCCCTTGACTGGTTGTTTGTGCCAAGTATGAGCGACAATATCAACCCGCATAAAATGTCGGCGAGAACAATGCACAATACGGGAGGAACCATCGTAGCAGTTGCCAATCAGGAGATGCATGTCAGTAAAGGTTCTATCCCCGGTTTTGTTCATTTCGACAAAGAGCCTGAGCCATGCAAGAGAGGTCTGACGATTGTCTCCATAACAAAGAAGGAGTCGGATTTAACGTTGATAGTTTTCAGTTAGGAGAAAAACAGGATTTTTTCTTTGCTAAATAATATTAAATTATTCCATACAGAAAGGTTTAGAATTATTTAGGAGGTCATCATGGACACATTCACTCTTCACGCAAACGATCCGCTGCTATTCGTCGATCGTGCGATACCTTCTGAACTCCTTGAGGCCATCAAAAAGCTTGAAAGATGGGATGAACAGGCTCTGGACATGGCCAATCTGTTGATCACTGTCTGGTCAGCGGATGCAATTGCAAGAGCCAATGATCGAGAGGGTATATCGGAACTGCAACGTATTATTCATTTTACTCTTCATCGGGCAAGTTCTTTATCATCGCTTCCAGAAGAGTTCAGGGGTCGTTGGCAGGAGGCAAGCGACATGCTCGAAGCAAGGCGTCTCAGTCTGGCCCATGCCGATCCAGAGGCGCAACTCAACCGCACTCATGTTCGTGAAATCCTTCAGTGGCTGCTCAGTAACGGGAATAGGGAGTTGCCACAGTCGGAGCTTGTAAAGCATCTTGAGGTCAGTGCGGGACGAGTTACCCAACTCATTGGTCCGCTCGAATCCAACGGTCTGGTAACCAAACGGAAACAAGGTCGTGATAACATGCTGCAACTCACCAAGAGCGGGCGGGGGTATGCAACAAGTGCCGCGCCAAAATCGGCTATGCCTGAGAGGGGTTTTGGTGGATTATTCTCAATTGACAATAGTGTTCAGTCTCAGTTGAACTTTCGAATTCAGAATGTGATTGCAGCATGACTCCCTTCATCGTAACCTTCTACAGCTACAAGGGCGGTGTCGGGCGCAGCCTGCTGGCCGCCAATATTGGTGTTCTTTGTGCAAGGCGTGGCAAGACGCTGCTGTGGGATCTTGATATTGAAGCGCCGGGATTGCAGAACATTCCGGGACTGACACCATCCAGACCTGTCAAAGAGGGTTTTTTTGAATGGATGATTGCATGGCAGGAGTC
>CAIOLC010000216.1 GCA_903859055.1 uncultured Chlorobiaceae bacterium
CAATCATCTTGTCATAGCTACCATTAGCTCTCAGCTCACGGAGAACACCATCAATCTCTTCTTTCAACTGCTGATTTTGCAACTGAACAGCAATGCCATAATGATCATGAGTAATCATCTCGGTCAAAACAGCAAGTCCACTATTTTTTGCTGCAATATTTTTTAAAATGGGCTCATCATACACCACAGCATCCGCCTTGCCCGACTTAACAGCGAGGGCCGCATCCATAACACTGTTAAAATATTTGAATTTGGCATTCGGTAACCGCTGCAATACCAGCTTATCCGCAACAGTGCCCGTTGGAATGGCAAACTCTTTACCATCAAGCTGCTGAAGCGTCGTGATGGTCTCTCTTTTACTACAACCAGAAAAAAGCAAAAGGGCGGAAACACAAAAAGCAAAAACGGCTCTCTTGGCATACTTGATTGTCATGGCAGTAACGTGGCTTAATAATTAATATTAATAGAGGTAAGACGAAAACCACAACATCCGGCAACAAAAAAGAGATTGATTTACGATCCACCCGTTCGGTGCAGTACCAGCTTCAAAATATTTTCTTCATTCTCCCTTCGATAACTCACGTTATCGGTTAATCTTCGAATAAAATAGCCTCCTAACCCCCCTATTTCCCGTTCGGCGATATCCTTGGAAGTATCAGGATCTGGAAGTAATAAAACATTAAAAGGAATACCCTTGTCTGTAATTTCCAACACAAGGCAATCCTCTTCTGCGCTTGCCGTCATCGTTGCATCCCCCCCGCCTTCGGGATAAGCATAGCTGCAGATATTCACAAACGCCTCCTCAACAGCAACCTGCAGGCCAAACGCTCTTTTTACATCAAGCCCAAAGCACTCAGCACACTCTTCGACAAATTCTGCTATTTCACCTAATTTTTCAACCTGGGCAGCACAGGTGATTGTATGTATTTTTTTTGTCATTTCTCAACAGCGGTCAAGGCGGTGGCAACAGATTCGTACATCGGAAATATTGAGCCAAAACCAGAAATATCGAAGACCTCCTTGACGGTTCCACCTATATTTGCAAGTACAATTGCACCACTTTTGCCCTTGACTCGTTTTGCCGTTGCAAGGAGTACCCTTAATCCCGCACTGCTGATGTAATCCAGTTTTTCAAAATCAACAATAAATCTGCTCTCCCCTTCCGAAATCAGCGCAATGAACTTCTGCTCATATTCCGGCGCTGTAACAGCATCAAGCCGACCAACGACTGTGACGACCATTGCAGTTGACTCTTTGGTGGTCTGAATATTCATCTTCTTCCTTTTGTATTTTGGGTTGATATATGATTCACAAAAAATTTGTGCTTAACTCGCCATCTTTTTCAAAACAAGAACCAGGCGGTTTTTATTTCCCGCTCTCTGATAATCAATACTTTCTGTCAGATTTTTAATGATCGACAATCCAAATTCAAGGACGGATAGATGAGAGAACAGGTTAAATGACTGAAAAACCATGTTCATCTTCTGCCGAATTTTTGGAACATCAACTTTTGGATCAAGAATATTCACACCATCGATATATACTGACCCTCCGCTGGGTTGATCGAGCAGATTGATACAACGCAAGAAAGTGC
Source organism: uncultured Chlorobiaceae bacterium (assembly GCA_903859055.1). GTDB lineage: Bacteria > Bacteroidota > Chlorobiia > Chlorobiales > Chlorobiaceae > Chlorobium. The sequence continues at coordinate 1,595 of CAIOLC010000216.1, forward strand.
TCTTTCCCGTGCCGGAAGGGCCTATAATTGATATCACTTCACCGGCCTTGATTTCAATCGTGATATCTTTCAAGACCACAAGATCACCAAATTTCTTCGAGAGATGTTCTATTTTTATCATAAGCTTGTCTCCCTGTTTCTTTTGAATTCAAGATCAGTCAACCAAATAACATTCCATACGATGGCATACAGCCTCAGGCATCAACAAGATTGCCCCGATATTTTATGGCAACCATAGTAACATCATCAGATTGAGGGGCACCATTTGCATGTTGTCGCACCTCACAACGAATATAGTGAATCAACCCTCCAAGATCATCTTTCGGTGCATTTTGCAAGGCCAGCAACAACTGTGACTCTCCATAGAGCTCTTCTTGCGGATTTTTCGCCTCAGTCACACCATCAGTATACAGAAACAGAGTATCTCCCGGCTGAAGAGTGAGTCGCTCTGTTCTATAAAGAGAATCAGGGATAGGTCCAAGCACAAAACCAGCTTGCAGGGTAAGGTACTGAATTCCTTGAGATGCCATAATCAGCGGCGGGTTATGACCTGCATTGGCAAAACGTACCTCACCTGTTCTTGTATCAAGGATCGCGCAGAAAACCGTGGCAAACATGCAACTCTCATTGTCTGTCGCAAGAATGTTGTTCACACAGGAGAGAATCAGATCCGGTTCACCAAGACGCTGCCCCTCTGACTTCAAAAGAGTTTTTGCCACCATCATATAAAGAGCAGCGGGAACACCTTTGTCGGCTACATCAGCAATAAGGAAACAAAGATTATGTTCGTCAATGAAAAAGAAATCATAAAAATCACCACCAACCTCTTTTGCGGCATCCATCGAAGCAAAAATATCAAACTCTTCCCTGTCTGGAAACGCAGGAAAGAGACGAGGCAACAAACTTGCCTGAATATCAGTAGCAACATTGAGTTCGCTCTGAATTCGCTCCTTGGCCGCAGTCGTCTCAGTCAAATTTTTGATGTACTCTTGAAGCGATGCAACCATTAATCGAAAAGAGTTGGTAAGCACGCCGACTTCATCATTGGAACATACTTCTGGAAGTTCAACATCAAAATTTCCAGAGCCCATAACCTCTGTTGCAGCAACAAGCGTCCGAAGAGGTTTGGTCAACGAGCGGGCAAGAGAGACCACCGCAATGGTCAACAGAATAATTCCACCAAACCCCATGACCACCATAGTCATACTGAGCACTCTGACATTTTCAAGAAGCTCGGCTTCAGGAAAAACAACAGCCAGAGTCCAGCCTGTCGAACGGATCGGGGCATAATACATCCAGCTTCTGACACCGACCAGGCTATTGTAAAGAATAAAACCAGACTCTCCTCGAACCATCTTTTTGCCAAGTTCCCGAAGAGATGCATCGTGACGTGACTCAGCAATACTGAAAAAGGATTCATTCATAATCGCACCCTTCAGCGGATGAGCCAGAATCATTCCATTTCTTGAGAGCAGGGCGGCATAACCTGTCTTGAGAATCTTGACCGACGAGACAAGTTCAGTCAACGAATCAAGAGCAATATCCGACGACACAATCCCTTTGATTGACCTTACTCCTCCACTCTCCCCATAAAAAGGGAGAGAGAAGGTTGACATTGGAATATTGCCACCTCCATCATCATAATAGGGCTCGCTCCATTCCGGTTTACCCAATTCACGAGGAATCTGGTACCAGTCCCAGTAAAGATAAGAAAGATACTGGTAAGCAGTTTCAAGATGAATAAGATGTATTTTTCCATTCTCCCTGTAATAGTAGGGGGCATAGAGGCGATTCGTTTTGCGGAAGGC
>CAIOLC010000217.1 GCA_903859055.1 uncultured Chlorobiaceae bacterium
ATCTTGATTTCTTGGTTTTTGGTCCTCAGTTGGTCACCGTTAGTCTTGAGTGTTAGTGCAACCTAGTTTTCTTGCCTTATAGTCCGTGATCTACGGAGACTGGTAATGTTATATCTACTTAACCTGACGTTATTACTTTAATAAAGCACAATTTCCCTTTATAACCGGCATGATACATCAATACCGCCCTGCAAGCTGCTGTCTACATCGTTATGGTAGCGAGAAGGTCAAATGCTCGTTGCTGCTCCTTTGATGGTATTGTATCCATCATGAATGTTGGTGATCTGTCGCCTGGCTTTTTGTAGCGACATTCATTTTGTACAATCGTTGACAAGCTCTTCAGCAAACTTTGGAAGCTCTGAACTTTTGTCCCATCCTCCAACTGCTTGCTCGCTGCCTTCTGTTGGGCGCGGTCACTACGCTGTGCCGGTGCAACCGGGTCTCGCGTCTTTTTCGCTTCTTTGTCTTCATCGGCAAAGATAAGTGGCCGCCAGGCCTCCATCATATGCCACTTGACGTAGTAGGAGAGCATGCACAGAAACAGATGCGCACGGACCCGGTTTTCGAGACGGTGATAGATCGGGCGCACTTCAAGATCAATGCTTTTCATTGAGCGGAAGGCACGCTCAACATTGCTTAAGCTTTTGTAGCTGCGAACTGCATCAGCGCTGCTCATTTTGTCGCTGCATATACTGGTGCGAATGATGTAAATACCATCTAGTGATTGTTCTTCACGGACATTATCCTGTTTGATCTCCCAAGCCAGTGCAGTATCGGTAATCGTTAGTTCGATATGCTTGGACATTTTGTATTTGTTGATAATTTTGCCGACCCGCACACCTATTTTATCTTTGTCCGTGAGCCTACCAGCATCAACGGATTTCTTGATCTTGTTCAGTTCCACAAGTGTCGCATCCAGGAGCGACTGACGGTTATGCCGTCTGTGTTTGGCCAGATCATGATTCTTACAGGCTATGAGACGTTCACCGGGATAGTCGGGATGCGTGAATTCAAAAAGGTTCTTCTCATCAAAAAGACCAAGTTGCAGGCTGTCGTCATTAATAAGCTTGCGGATTGAGCCTGATTTCAAGGCAGTAATCCAGTCGATGCCCTCTTCTTTTTGGAAACTCTCAATATGGCTCTGCGAGATCATGCCACGATCTCCGACCAGTACCATTTCACCTATACCAAAATCACCGCGAAGTTTGTCTATCTGTGTCATTACCGTTTTTGAGTCTGAGGTGTTACCGGGAAATGCTGAGATGGCAACCGGTATCCCCTCGGGATTGGTCAACAGGCCATAATTGACCTGCAGTTTTCCTTTTTTGCCATCACGGTTATAACCACGAAACGCCAACGGACAGTGAGTACCTTCAACATAACTGGAACTCAAATCATAGAGAACCAAGCCACCTTCACGCAGATGGCGGGTCGCTAGTTTTTTCTCGATAACGTCTTGTCTATCAACCAACCAATCCATGGCGGCATACAGATCTTCCTCGCCGGCACCGGTAACACCAAATACAACGGGAAGTGATGTGTTCTTCCACCAGCGGGTTGTCGCCAGCTTACTGTCCGGCTCTATAACCCTGGCAGCTACCATTGCCAGTACTAAATCCCGCTCGCTTGATGGTTTGGTACCAATCAGTTTATCCATACCAAGCCACTTCATTGCGCCATGAACCGCTTGGACATGACCATGATGGACAGATGAAACGTTCTCAAATATCTCTGCGACCGGTGCTAAAGAATCACCACGGAGAACCATTCTAATCAATTCCACTTTGTCCATCGAAAGAGAAGACAGGTTTGCGAGAGTACGCTTCTTTACTTTGTCACCTTCCCGGTAGGATTCTCGAAGCAAGATAGTCGGTGTAGAAGCTCTATTTGGGACGATATCGATGTGCATGGGTGATATAATAAACAATTATACATAAATAGCAAGATAAAAATACAATTTACATGGCTACATTTTTTCAGCCCAAAAAATAAACAACACGCTGATATTCTTGAGCAATTGATTATTTTAGGGCTGTTTTCTTCAGGAACTTAAGTTTAAACTCTAATATGCTTTTAACTTTGAAAAGTATGGTTACCGCTATCTCGGACATTTACGCTCATAAATTTCA
>CAIOLC010000218.1 GCA_903859055.1 uncultured Chlorobiaceae bacterium
AAAATAGTTATAATTACAACTTGCATTCTCTTGAAAATCAGGGATAAATATATGGTAACGTATTTTATTTTATAAATATATTTCTTTCATCGTTATATTTCTCCCGGGAAATCAGGTTGTAAAGGAGCACCTGCGCATTCAGTGCCATGAGCAGCGCTTTGGGGTCATAAAAATAACGGTCAAGATAGAGTTCAGTGAAAAGCAGGGTGAGATACTGAAAATACTTCCAGACAATCGGCTCCTCGCCACGCGTGATACGCCGCTCGTTCAGCCGCTGCGTGTGGCGAACAATATTCTGGTCGTACTCCAGCAACAATTCAGCCGTAAGCAGCCTCAAATCAAGATGCTGCGCGGTCAACGCATGGTGAAAATGGTGGACATTATGCTCATCAAGCCCCTCCTGCGTTTCGTTGCGCAACTGGTCAGCCAACTCCTCAAACCGCTTTACCCCAAAGAGCGAAAGCAGCCACTGATTGACCACAAGCTTCCGTGCAAAAGGCACCTGCGGCTTACTGGCCAAGCGCTTTTTTGGAGTAGCGCCCTTTGCGGCTCCAGCTCGCGCCATCAGTTGCCGCCCTTGTTGACTGGCGGTTTAATGCCAGATTTCTTGCACAGCTCGCGGACTGACCAGTTGCCCTGAATAGACTCCACCTCATAGAATAATCGTTTGGTCTCATCTTCACATTGTAACAGTTCAACAATATGGCTGAACGACAGCTTGCCCAGAAGTTCAGCAGGAGTGCTACTCAAAACGGGAGTCGCTGACTCCCGAAAGTTGAAGGTATCAGCAGGCAAAAGTTTGTTTTTCAATTCGGGAGACAGCGTCTCCCGAATTGAAGGGTAAGTCAAGTAAAATTGACGATAGCGCATCAGTTCCCGCATTTCTGACCGGCTGACACCCGCCTGCATCAGACGTTTCGATAACAGCTCAAAGATTTTGTCTCCATATTGGGCGCGATCTGCCCCCCGCAATTCGTACTCGGTGATATAGCAACCAATGAACCAGTTGCGAAGGGTAAGGCTTGTGTTGACCGCCCGGGAAGCTTGTGCCGCCAGTTCCGCATGGACTTGCCCGATAGCGGTGACCAGTCGTTCAAACGACAGCGCTGGTGTCAAGGGAGTTGCCATCGTTACACGCCCTCCTTTGCTTCAAACATGAGGCGGTGAAAATCCTCTTCGATGAGGCGCACTTTCCAGAGGTCGCCGGGCTGCTTGAGATTTTCGAGGTTGTTGCCGCCATTGACGTAGATGAGGGCAAACTCGCTCTCCCTGGCTGCGAAGCCCTGCAGGGTGAACCACTCGTCGAGCACAAGGTTATCCTGCTCCGGTTCACCAGTGAGTTTGCGCTATGATAATGAGCACTTTGCGGCCATCGGGCACGGTGCCAGTGACGGTTCGGAACCAGTACGGAGCATCGGCCTCCGGCTTGAGGGGGCCATGCAGGCGCAAGCGCTTTTCGCTGTCGCGCTCGAACAAGGCGGTGAAGCTTTGCGGGGCGGCAATCTTGCGAACAGTGAGACCGACAAGCCAGTTGAAGCTCTCAAGGAGATCAATATTCACCTCGCTGCTCTCATCCGAACCGGGACGCTTCACCTTGAGCTTGTAGGCCGTTGGGTCAGTGAAGGCCTGCACATTGAGCAGCGACTGACTGCCGCGTGTCTCCACGTCAAGCATGTAGCGGAGGATATACTGCTCCTTGAGGCTCTCCGCCCCCTGAGCTTCTGGAGAGTCAAGGGTGAGTTGCTGATGGCTGGTACGGCGCGGCTCAAGGGTGACGGGGTTCTCGTCGGCAAGTTTGAAGCGCCTCTCCTTGCCTTCTGAGGCTTTTACGTTGCCATGCTCGCCCTCGGCCACATCCGCCAGCCGGAAGTGCACGCGCATGGGCATCTCCTCCAGGTCGGGGCGCAGACGGAAAGCGTAGTCGCGAAGGTACTCGCTGGTTTTGATGTAGTACTGATCCTTGTTGGCCCAGTGGAGCATCACCTCTTCGCCTTCGTAAGGAATGGCGTACACGCCGGGCTTGTAGACCCGTTTGGCAAGGAAGTCGCCCTCGGAGTAGTAGCGACGGAAAAAGCTGAACAGGTGGTCGTACACTTCACTCTCAAGCCGCCCCACATCCACGCCGTCGTTTTTGAGCTGCTCGCGCAACACCTGCACCTTGGGCGATTGCTCAGGTTACATACCCGCCGCCTCCACGCCTGCAATAACTTTGTTCAGCTCCCGCTCCATCTCAGCCTTGTCGGCGCTCCTGAACTGGCCGAATGCCGCCGTCACCTGCGGCAGCAACTCATTGTCGAGAAACTGCGTCACCTCCGCGCTTTTGGCGTGCATGATGCGGTAGAGACCAAAATCGAGGTCAGGCTGGTCGAGCTGAAAAAGCTCAATCAACAGGGTCTTCAGCTTGTCGTAGTTCCGGGTCATAACATATTTTCTTCTTTGTTCACCCCTATCGGGAGATTATTCGAGAGCGATGCGGGTCAAAAAAAATTTTTTCGTCTCCCCATGTTGGTTCTGCCTTATCGTGTGAGCTTCTTTTTTCAGGGTTCCAGATATCAGGGGATCAGATTTTCAGGAAGAAAAAAGACTGGAACGAATCACTCGAAAACCCACATCGTTGACGCCGTACCCCGGAAGGCCGTTGATCCGGGAGGAGCAGCGCAGAGCATCAGCATTACTGTTATAATACGCTCCACGCAACGAGCGAACATCTTTATCTTTATCATACCAGTCTTCCACCCACTCCCATACATTGCCCGCCATATCATACAGCCCCTCCGGTGTTGCGCCCTCAGGATAACGACCTACCGGTGTGGTTGTGCCCTCATTTTCATTGAAATTGGCACGGTTCGGTGACGGCTCTTCCTCACCCCACGGATAGGTTCTGCTCTCACTTCCACCTGCGGCATACTCCCACTCCTTTTCTGTGGGCAAGCGATAAAGAGCATTACCATCCAGCAATGAAAGCCAGAGGCAATAAGCACTCGCACCATACCAGCTTACCCAGGCAACTGGCTGCTCATCCTTGTTGAATTTTTTGTTGTCATCATAGCCTGAGCGAAAACGGGTCGCCAACTCTTTTTCTTCCTTCAGATAGTCGCCAAATCCCTTTATGCCTTTTGCCACTGCATTCAAGCGCTTTTTATACTCATTGACAGAGACAATGCGTTCAAGCTCTTTCTCTTGAGACTTCAAATAGCTGATAAACCGACGATAGTGCTGATTGGTCACCGTGTATTTTGCAACGTAGAGGTCTGGAACAGTTTCCTTCTGCTCCGTCAAGGAGAATCTGAAGGTTCCTCCCCTGATCAAAATGTATTGCGCACCAAGCTCGTCCACAACTACCCCCGACAATCCCTTTTCAACATCAGAACGCCCGAACTTTGAACCTTGAACTTTGAACCTTGAACTATCACCCAAAACTCCCTTTTCAACATCAGAACACATCTCTGGCTGCACTTGCTTTCGAGTAATTTCAGCGGCATAACGCAGGATATCAACATTGTCCGTAATTCCCGATTCTGCAAATTTGCTGACAACATCAATTGCTGACCGGTTCCCTGTGCCAATGGTTTTCAGACAATCCATAAGGTAGCGCTGCCGATTTGGAGTAGTTTTAGGGTCGAGCAGCCTTGCCTGTAACGCATCGCTCTTTGTCTCAAGGGCTTCCTTCATAAGAGTTGCAAGCAGCTCCTGTTTCTTTGGTGTCAATGTCTCCGTGACCGGTGAATCAAAGAGCTTTTGCATGAAGAGATCAAAAACTTTGTCATCCACCTGCCCGATAAAAAATCGAAGCGGCTCTTCCCACCAGTCGTCACCAAAATGGGTGACAAGCGCGTTGAGGCGCTCGTAAGGACGATCTTCCTTGAGCTGAACGCCTGCCATAAACTCGCGGAATGATTTATGGCGAAACACATACTCTGTGTCGCCATACTCCACCAGCAAGCCTGCCCGTTCGACAAGATTTTTGCAAAACTCCTCTGCGGAAGGGGGGTTTTGCTGGGTTTGCAACTTCTCCTGCATTCTTGCCTGCACTTCAGCTCTGGGGGCTTCATCCTTTTTCAACTCCTCCTGCATCCAGAGAGAGAGAGGAGTCAGCACTCTCCTTGCTTTGTCAGCGGGAAGCAATGGCTCAATATTTTTTTGCCGATCACGATAATCGAGCATGTAGTCCAAGGCAGCATCGTATAACTTTACACGGCTTCCCGGCAGATACTGGCGATCCTTCCAGAGTGTTGCCATGATCTGCAACAGCAAAGGCACGCCAGCCAATGCCTGCAAGCTTTTGTTCTCCTCTTTGGCCAAATAGGCAATAATGGTCTCTGCTTTTTTAAGGGCATCACTCTTTATCTGCTCTTGCTGAGTTGCGGCATCAAGAGGATGATCGCGCAACAATGCAGCGTTAAACCATCTCTTTAAAAATGTTGCCTGCTGATCCGGAGAAAAATCCATGATGTCTGCCCGCACATGCTCAGTCACAATCTCAATCCCGTCTCCCTTCCGGTATCCGGTTGTGCGTGAAGTTACAACAACACGCGCCTTCGCAAGCCCTGCAGAGGTTTGGTCAATCCACTTGCACACCTTGATTCTGTCGTCAACATTGCTGATTTCATCCAGCCCGTCGAGCAATAGCAATGTTTTTTGATCGTGCAACCAGTTGAAAAAGAGAGCTTTTGGTATTCCGAGCTGATGATCTTCAGACCAGGCAAAGAGGTTGTCAGCAAGGGATTCATAGCCGGAAGCGCTCTTTTTCAGTTCACGCAACGCCAGATAAAAGACCATCACTGGTTCAGTGAAGCCAAGCATTTTATAACCATCTTGCTTGTTACCATCTTTTTTCAAACAGGTCAGGGCGTAATGCCTCAGCAGGGTTGTTTTGCCTGAACCCGGATCACCAATGACAAGCATCAGTGGAAAATTTTTAAAAACCAGCCCCATCACCTCTTCTGGTGTTCGGATATGGTGGTTTTCTTTTGACTGCTCCGGCCTTTTCGCAGGGATAAATTTTGTGTCGCTCTTCCAGGTCTCTGAAAGGCTGAGCGAAACAAAGGTGTCGGTCAGTTTTACGGAAAAGCTGTCGAGAGCATTTGATGCAGGAAGATTGCTTTTGTCGAGTTCCGTTGCAAGGGCTGACTGGTAGCGCTCTGCGTACTTTTTACTGTCCTTTTTTATTGTTCTGGCTTCCTTCAAACCTGGATAA
>CAIOLC010000219.1 GCA_903859055.1 uncultured Chlorobiaceae bacterium
ATTGTCTGCAAACCCGCCCGATAGATCACCGCTACAGATTAGTCAAGGTTCGCGGCGAATTGACCGCCGAAGAGATGAGAAATATTGATGCCGCGCTGAAAACTGTTTTTGCATTGTAAAAACGCACGGCAAAGCAATTCCTCGACATTCAAACCGCTCCAGGCATTTCAAGCCTGGCAGGAACCAGAGTGCACAAACATCCCGATTCCTTCCCTCTGGAGGAGCCACCGGCCCCAAATATCAAATTTATTGAAAATTGCTCATGCCATTTCCCGGCAATTGCCGTTATTGAGGTAACAAATCTGGCGAATTGTTGCACCGGTTGCCTCCTCGATTTTACCCTGCCGTCGAACCGGGCTGAACGACGTTCTCTCAGGTTTGCACAGGGTACGGTCACTGCCCCGGCATTGAAGGATTAACATCAAACGTTAGAACATCTTCGATATGAAAACAGATCCTATCTACATCTTCCGCAAAACATGGGCCACCTACCAGAAAGTCATCAGCAACAACCTCATGTTTCACAGGGAAATCTTGACTGCTGTCAAAAAGCTGCTTGAGAGCCGCACGGAACCGATCAATGTTCTCGATCTGGGATGCGGAGATGCCACCCATATCGGCAAGGTACTGAACCCTGGTCAAGTGGCGGAGTACTGCGGTTGCGATCTCTCTCCGTACGCACTCGATGTCGCCCGTAATAACCTGGAGCCATTCGGAATCCGTGTAAATCTGCTCTGCAGGGACATGGTCGCCGTACTGAGGGAGGCTCCCGAAAACCATTTCGACATAGTGTACTCCGGCTACGCCTTGCACCACCTTTCAACCAATGAAAAACAGACTTTTTTCATAGAATGCCGACGTACCCTTCGCGAAAACGGTTGCGTCATCCTGGTGGATGTCATGCTTGAAGAGGAGCAGGCCCGGAGCGCATATCTCGATTGTTACAACGGAGCGGTGGCGACGCAGTGGGAAGCTCTGACCCCTCACGAACGGAAACAGGTACAAGAACATATAAGAAATTGCGATTTCCCCGAAACACCAACCGTCATGCAGATGCTGGCCAATAACGCTGGACTGACGAGCTGCCGAATACTCGAAAAACAGACGTGGCATGAAGCCTGGTGCTATTTTGCATAAGAGGGAAAGGCCCCACAAGGAGAAATTCCTTACCCAATGCTATGGAAAAAGCTGACACGCCAATCTGACAGCATTTCACGGATTTTTTGATTCAGTTTTCCCACCAGTGCGCAAATTTTGAATCGATCAGCCATACAGAAGCTGAATGGCAATTCCTGCGACCGTGCTGATTGCAACAAGCAAAATCAGAATTCGGATTGTGTCGCGACTATCGTGGTTCTCCTTGAGCAGCACCAGGATGCCAAGCCCAGCACTGCTGCATAACCCGGCAATTGCAGAGCCATAACTCAGTCCGCCTTTCATAAACAATTCAGCGATTGCAACTGAAGCCGCGCAGTTGGGAATGAGCCCAATCAATGCTGCCAGAAACGGCTGCAACAGATGCTGTTTGAGCAGAACCCGTCCGAGATTATCTTCACCCACAAACGCAATCAGAGCATTGATGGCAAAGGTAACTGCCATGATAAAGAGAAATATCTTTGCTGTGTGAATGAGTGGATGCGTGAGCCACTGCCATTTGCCGATTGTGCCAGAGAGATCATGTTTGCAACAACCTGCATCATGGAGGGCTTCGACAGGGATTTTATGACCATGCTTCTCTTTTCCCCGTGACAAACTCCCAAAAGCCAGATCAATCGCATATCCGGCGACCACTCCGATGATCAGTTTAGTAACCAGAACTGCCACAACGAAGCTGCCCTTTCCTGGTTGCGCGAGAATCACAGGAATTGCCTCGTCTGAGGTTGCCAGAAACACGGCCAGCAAGGTACCTTTTGTGATCACTCGGCGAGCATACAACGCACTGGCTACCACTGAAAATCCACACTGGGGAATGCAACCAAAGGCAGCACCAAGTGCAGGGCCAACTTTTGCGCTCTTCTCCAATGCGTGTGATATTTTTCCACCAAGTCGCCGTTCGAACAATTCGACAAGAAAGTATAGAAGCAACAGAAAGGGGATCATTGCTGCACTGTCAGAAAGCGCATCAAGAAAGAGTTCTCTCACGACTTTTCTCCATGAGTTCCTGAATTCACGGTGTCAATGGTTAAGCCAAACTGAATGTGCTGCTCGTTTTTCATGAATTATGGACAGGTTGTGCATCACAGGATGCATATCCTTAAATGGTGAAGATACATCATTTTTTGGGCGCGGTAAATATGCCAGTTGCCTGTCTTTTTTATGGTGGCGAGCATTCGCTTTCCAGTCAGTGTAATGCTGAATTTGAAAAAATCCATATTGTACGAAATGAATTTCCTGGTGAATGGAACTACAAAATTGAGCCAAATCACGATTAAATTGTTATAGTTATTTTTTAACATATTCTTAGCACTAATTAGGGCTTGCTGAAAAAGTGTTAACGCTATATTTTATATTTGATTAAGTCAATATTTTTTGTATATTGGTGCAAGGAAAACTAAGGAAATGGCCAAAAACCCTTG
>CAIOLC010000220.1 GCA_903859055.1 uncultured Chlorobiaceae bacterium
ACTCATAAGGCAAAATCACTGAAAATTCTGATATAAAAAATTATATCTATATGACTTTAATATAATACTTTATAAGGATATTTCCAAGATTTTTTGAAGTATTTTAAGTCCGACAGGCTGCATAGATACGCGGCATAGCTATCGAACTTTCCTGCCACTCGGCAACAGCTTGTAGTATCATGCAGAGAAAAAGCGTTATCTTTGTGTTTTCCGCATCAATTTTATAAATTTGTGCAGAAAATGATCTTTTTCATAAAAAAATAGATTACTATGGAGAAGAGGTGGGCAGTTGACTTTTCCCTGGCAAACCATTCTGCTCTCCGCAGGTTCCAGAAGAACTATATGCAGGAGTATGCTTCATGCCTCAGAAATCTTGACAAGGTAATTATGTTGCTTGACGACGGCCACGCGTTGAACACGCTGAACCGTAACCCAGGTTTTTTCAGGTCAGAAAGAAAAGGCGTGTTTCGGGTGGGCCAGACAGGTTTGGTTGGCGCAAAAGAAACCCGCTTGTACGTTTACTCCTGTTGAGTCGGAAAAGGTTGTGTATGTCCTTGGTATAGGAACAAAAGAGAGTCAGGAATCGGACATAAACGAGGCGCACAGAACGGTGAAAAGCTTCAGGAAAGAGAACAGTTGAACAACAAACAGGGGATAGAATAATGGCTGAGAAGATGAGGTTTAAATCGGTAGCGGAAGCTGCGGCGTTTCTTGCTGTGGATGATACGGTTAAAAATCTTGTACAGGATGAGATTGACAACAGCCAAATCGTAAACAACCTTTTACGGCTCAGACTGAGAAAAGGCGTATCACAAAAAGAGCTATCCAAGAGTATGGGGTGCGATTCAAGCAAGATATCAAGAATGGAAGCCGGTAATGATTTGCAGTTGAAAATTGGTGACATCTCGCAGTATGCGTCAGCTCTTGGTGTCCAGATGAACTTGGTTTTTGAGGATACGACGCTTCCTGTAGCCGAGCAGATTAAATGCAGTGTGTTTTCTATCCATGAAAAACTCGAGCAACTGGTCGGGTTGGCAAAGCAGGTTGACGGCGACGAGACCATTATAAACGCCATCAACTCGTTCTACAAGGAGGTTCTGTTTAATTTTCTGGTTAGGTTTGCTGATAGTCACGGCAGACTCCGGGTTGCTTCGTGGAGTACAAAATCTCCACTGAGCAACGCACGAAATCAGCGCGATTTGCATAATGAGGAGGAGCCGGTGAGTGAGGCCCAAACGGAGACTTTGTAGCGCTGAAGCTATCGCCCTTCTGCAGGGCATCGGCATCCGTCAATGAAGCGCGAGTTTCATTGACTGTTTCGGGGAATCGGTTCACTACAGGGTGTTGCGCACGATAAACGAATAGGCCTCATCAAAAATGGCATGTAGCGGTCCTTCGAAGGATTTCATGTCGCAGAAGGTGTCGCCGGTTTTATTGATGGCTGAAAAGTCCAGGGAAAAACTGATTAAGCTCTATTCTCTTTGCTGTGCCAGACACGAATAATAACAACCGTATCGTTTTTGTCCCGCATATAGCGCAGAACAAATGCCCCAGCCCCAAAAGATACGGCCCATTCACGTCTGCCAGTGCCATCCTCCATGGGACGTCCAATGTCTGGTATTGATGTTAGAAAACCCGCTCCGTCCAGGATAGCCTTTGCTGCTCGTGCTGCCGCATCGGGGCTTTTTTCGAGCAAGAACGCATGAAGCCGCTCAACATCGGCTAATGCCTCTGGAAGCCATTTTACTTGGGGCATGGCATCACCTTCCCCTCACCAAGATTTTCAAGCCATGCAGCAGCTTTTTCATGTGGGATAGCCACGCCGGTTAATTGATAATGTTCCCAACGTTCCATATCCTCGAGTTTTTCCCGCTCGTAGTTTTCTTCGCGCTCCAAAAATATTTCGATTGCTTTGCACATGAGCCAGTGTGGCGATCTATCGCGGATACGAGCCAAATTTGCAAGCCGTTGCTGAGTGGCATCGTTTAACTTGACACCTTTTGTCTGTGACATAATCAAATCTCCTTTTGGTGCAAGGTAATACTTCTTGAAACCTTTAACAACCTTGTGCCAGATGGTTTCATTTTCAGCAAGCTTGGCCTTGAAGTTTCCCACAGCCGCAAGACAATTTTCGCACGCAGACCCGTCGGAACGCACCGGTTCTTCAATAGCATTGCTTAATATGAAAGGATTCAGCAATAAAGCCAAGCAAAGCCTCCGCTTGTGCCGTCATAATCAATGCAACAATACCAATGGGCGGTTTCGGTCTGTACCTGCATCTCTCCCAGAAGATCGAGCGTGTAGTCAACTTGCAGCAACAGATGCCTTGAAAATATTTCCAGTGATGCATCATAAGCAACTGGATTTTTCAGCTTCGCTGCAGAGACAGGAATTATCAGCCCCCTTGGGGGTAAACCCACGCCGGGCCAGAATGTTGTGAATCAGAAAACGATGAATACGACCGTTTCCATCAGTGAAAGGTGGATAAAGACAAAGCCATACGCAATGGCTGCGGCATGAACAATGGCCGGGATATTGTTGTTGGCCATTGTTTGGTGCGCTTCAACCAGTATCCATAGGCTCACTCACCCCACCTTCCAGCAAGCCGCCTCATGGCCCGTCTCATACTCCACAAGCGGTGGCTGCTCCTTGCGGCAGCGGGCATCTGCGAGCGGACAGCGCCCGGCAAAGCGGCACCCATCGGGCAGGTTAACGGCGCTTGGAACATTGCCTTCGATAACATGGAGGCGCTCTTTTGGTGAGCCGAGACGGGGAATGGAGTTGAGCAGACCTCTGGTGTAGGGGTGGAGCGGATTTTTGAAAAGCTGCTCGACAGCGCCCTTTTCAACCACTTTTGAGGCGTACATCACCAGCACCTCTTCACACAGCTCGGCCACCACCCCGAAGTCGTGGGTGATGAGCATCACGCTCATCCCTGTATCGGCCTGAAGCTTGCCGATAAGGTCGAGAATCTGCGCCTGCACGGTAACATCAAGCGCGGTGGTTGGTTCGTCGGCAATGAGCAGCTCCGGATTGCAGGAGAGCGCCATGGAAATCATCACCCGCTGGCGCATGCCTCCAGAGAGCTCATGAGGATAAGAGGAGAATCGTTCGGCAGGGTTGGGAATGCCGACCAGATGGAGCAGCTCGACAGAACGCGCCTTCGCCTCAGCGTGGGAAATATCCCGATGCACAAGAATCTGCTCCATGATTTGGTAGCCACAGGTCAAGACCGGATTGAGCGAGCTCATCGGCTCCTGAAAAATCATGGCAATCTCGTTTCCCCGCAGCCTGCGCATTTTTTCTTCGGAGATCTTCAGGAGATCACTCCCCTTCCACAGAATCTCTCCACCCGCAAAATAGCCGGGAGGCATCGGCACAAGACGCATAACCGAGAGTGCTGTCACCGATTTTCCGCACCCCGACTCCCCCACGATTCCCAGCGTACGGTTCCGCCCAAGCGAAAAACTGACTCCATCGACCGCTTTGGCAATGCCACTATCGGTCGAGTACCAGGTTTTGAGGTTTTTCAGTTCAAGAATTTTTTCCATATTTAGCAACATGCATTGCACGAGGTGGTTTCGAGATTACGATCTGCCGGGATTACGCATGAAAATATGGTTTGTCCGCTTCAAATGAAAACGTTATCAGATACTGAACAGCAGAGCACTGCAGTCACCAAAAGAAACTCCTCCTTTCTCTTTGACATTCTCAGGCAATCGCCTCCTTACTCCCTGCTCATCAAAGCGGTTGAGGAGATGACTCCCGACAAGGGGGTTTTTGCGCCAATCGATATTTCCGGCCTGCAGGGGTCGCTCTCTTCACTCCTTGCTGCCGCTCTCTTTACCGGCCAGCGCTCCCCTCTCATGGTGCTCAGCGGCCAGAACAGCTTTGAACTGTACGAGAATGATGTGGAGGCACTTCTCCCCAGAGAGAGCATCTGCAACACCTCGGATGAGCTTTCTCTCTCCATCGGAGCAATGTCGAGCGGCAAAAAATCGATTATTCTCTCCTTTTTTGATGACCTTGATGTCACTCTCTGCAAGCCGTCCGAAGCCAAAAGCCGGATTTTTCGGCTGAAAACCGATCAGGATGCGGGATATGATACGCTGAAACGCTTCCTTGAAGCGAACGGCTTTGAACAGCGGGAGTTCGTTGAGGATGAGGGGGAGTTCTCCATTCGAGGTTCTATCATTGATGTCTTCCCTTTTGGTTCACGAGAGCCGTTGCGCATTGAATTTTTTGGCAATACGGTAACATCGCTGCGCGTCTTCGACATCAACAGCCAGTTGTCGGGAAAAACAGTGCAGTCTGCCGATCTGACGGCCAGCTTTACGGCTGAAAACCCCAACGAGACGGATCCTGAAACAACCATTCTCGACTATCTTGATCCCGCGACCATTATTATTATTGATGATACTGCGGAATTTGAGTCGCATGAAAATTATGCGGCGCTGAAGAGTGCGCTCGCACAGTTCCGATGTATCAGAATCATGCCGTTCTCGGCTTGTGCCATCGATTTTGGTGCTGTTGCCCAAAAAAAACTGAATGCCAACTTCCGCATTCTTGCCACACTGCTGCAACAGGAGAGCGCACAACACCACAAACCTCTCTTCGCCACCAGTTCACGCCGTGAAATCGCTGAGTTGACAGATTTTCTTGCCGAGGAAATGGACAATTCGAACAGCACAGCTCTTCTTGATGCAAGCTGGGTTCCGGTAAATTTGCATACCGGCTTTACCTTTGGTGACCTTGACCTCTATACCGAATCTGACATTTTCGGAAAACTGCATACCCATAAAGCACACCGAAAAAGGAAAATACGAGGCATCTCACTGAAGGACCTCCAAAAGCTCAAGATTGGTGACTATGTCGTGCACGAAAATTATGGCATTGGCATTTTCAAGTCGCTTGAAACTATTTCGGTGGGTAATTCCGAACAGGAGTCCGTGCTGGTTGAATATGCCGGTGGTGATCAGCTTTTTGTCAATATTCAGAATATCAACCTGCTTTCGAAATATACGGCATCAGAGAACTCTCTTCCCTCACTCTCAAAGCTGGGCAGCTCGAAGTGGGCTGCAAAAAAGGATAAAGTCCGAAAAAATATCCGCGACATAGCCATCAACCTGATCAAGGTCTATGCCCAGCGAAAAATGCAGCCTGGCTTCCCCTTTGCCCACGACTCCATCTTTATGCGTGAATTTGAGTCCTCGTTTATCTTTGAAGAGACTCCCGATCAACTGCGGGCAATCAATGAGGTGAAAAAGGATATGCAGGAGCCTCACCCCATGGATCGGCTGATCTGCGGTGATGCCGGCTTTGGGAAAACTGAAATTGCCATGCGCTCGGCATTCAAGGCGGTAGAGTCACAAAAACAGGTCGCCGTCCTCACCCCCACAACCATCCTCGCCCACCAGCACGCAGAGTCATTTACCCGACGATTTGAGAATTTCCCGATTTCAATAGCCGTGCTGAGTCGTTTTGTCACGC
The DNA here is from genome assembly GCA_903859055.1 of uncultured Chlorobiaceae bacterium. Lineage (GTDB taxonomy): Bacteria > Bacteroidota > Chlorobiia > Chlorobiales > Chlorobiaceae > Chlorobium. The sequence continues at coordinate 5,491 of CAIOLC010000220.1, forward strand.
GCAAGGAGCAGCAGGAGATACTGAAAAAAATTGCAAAAGGGCAGATTGATATTGTTATCGGCACCCACCGACTGGTCTCGAAAGATGTGTTCTTCAAGGATCTGGGCCTGCTGGTTATTGATGAGGAGCAGCACTTTGGCGTTGAGGTAAAAGAGAAGCTGCGTGAGCAGTTTCCCGGAGTGGACACCCTCACCATGTCGGCCACCCCTATTCCGAGGACGCTGCAATTCTCTATGCTTGGGGCTCGCGACCTCTCCATTGTCTCCACCCCGCCAAAAAACCGCCAGCCGGTGGAGACCCTCATCACCGACTACGACCCTGCGCTCATTCAGTCGGCCATCCTGCGGGAGATCCAGAGAGAGGGGCAGGTCTTCTTTCTGCACAACCGTATTTCAGCGCTGGACGATATTCTCCAAACCCTCAGGGAGCTTGTCCCCTCGGCCCGGATTGTCTTTGCTCATGGTCAACTGCCAGCCAAAGAGCTTGAAAAGATCATGATGGACTTTATGCAGAAAGAGGTTGATGTGCTCATCTCCACCACCATCATCGGCTCTGGACTCGACATCTCCAACGCCAACACCATCATCATCAACCGCGCCGACATGTTCGGCCTCTCCGACCTCTACCAGTTACGCGGCAGAGTGGGACGAAGCGAACGCAAGGCCTACTGTTACCTGATCACCCCTCCTCTGAAAACGCTGAAAAAGGATGCCATGCAGCGACTGGCGGTTATTGAAAGCTTTACCGAGCTTGGCTCGGGGTTTAACATCGCCCTTCGAGATCTTGATATCCGGGGCGCAGGGAATCTGCTGGGTGCCGAGCAGTCCGGCTACATCCATGAACTTGGTTTTGATCTCTACCAGAAGATGCTTGAAGAGACCGTTGCCGAGCTGAAATCCACGGAGTTCAGCCACATGTTTTCAGATGAGGGCAGCAAGGTTGTGCGGCAGCAGAAGCCATGCGACCTGGTTTTCTTTTTTGATGCGCTTATTCCCGACTATTATCTCACCGCAGTGCATGAGCGATTTGCCTTTTACGATAAAATATCGAAAGCCACCTCAGAGAGCTACCTTGATACCCTGGCTACA
>CAIOLC010000221.1 GCA_903859055.1 uncultured Chlorobiaceae bacterium
CTCGTGATGTGCAAGGTTCTCATGAAGATCCGCTGCAGCTTCTTTGCAGATTCTCCTCCATCCGTACACGGATGGTAACCCTGAGAAGATCGGAAAGGTGGTGGCTTCAGGATAATGGCCCGATGCTCTGTTACCGTCGTGGAGATCAGAAACCGCTTGCATTGATTCCTGATAAAGGGGGGGCTGGTTATCGACTCTGTGACCCGTCGGTCAATGAAAATGTTGATCTCAACGCCGCCGTGGCTGAAGGGATAGCTGATCATGCCTGGATGTTTTATCGCTCTTTTCCGGAGAAGCCGTTTCTGGGAAAGGAGCTTCTCTTTTTTGGTTTGTTTGGCTGTCGTGGTGATGTGATACGCCTTCTTCTACTTGGCACTCTCAGTTCGCTTCTTGGGCTCTTGACACCAGTCTTGACCGGTATGCTCTTCGGGACGGTTATCCCCCAGTCTGATCGTGGGCAACTGCTGCAACTCGCCTTGATTCTTGTTGCCAGCATCATTTCAGTTACCGGATTTGATCTTGCCAAACAGATAGCCGCCATGAGGATGCAAAACCGCATCGACATGACCATCCAGCCTGGACTTATGGACAGGTTGCTGAACCTCCCAAGCAGTTTTTTCAGAAACTACTCTTCTGGCGATCTTGCTGCGCGGGTTATGGGTGTCAGTCAGATTCGTGAAATTCTCAGCAGTTCCGCAGTCAGTGTTATGCTTGGTGTCTTGTTCAGTCTCTATTCAGTGGCACTGCTTTTTTACTACAGTTGGAAGCTTACTCTTGTGGCTCTCCTCATGACCGTCATCATGCTTGTTGCTACTGTTGTTCTGTCACTCCGGCAACTTGCCCTTAATCGGGAGGCCATGACGGTTCAGGGGAAGATTTCAGGCTTGCTGGGCAACCTGCTTGGCGGTATTACCAAAATTCGCGTCACTGGTATCGAAAAAACCGCATTTTCAAAATGGGCAAATCTTTTTATTCAGGAAAGGGGATTGATGTTTGGGGCAGGAAAGCAGCAGAATACCCTCGCTGTAGTGACAACCTCATTTCCTGTGGTGGCCATGGCGATCATTATTTTTTCAGCAGGAAAGTTTATGCTGGGCGATAAACTTGATACTGGTTCATTTATTTCGTTTACCACAGCCTATACAACCTTTCAGACGACACTCCTGCAGATGGCGATGACGGTGATAGCAAGCCTCAATGTGGTGCCGCTCTATGAGAGGCTCAAACCGGTGCTTGAAACATCACCGGAGGCTGATGCAACAAAAAAATATCCAGGAAAACAGTCTGGAGGAATTATGGTGCAGAATTTGCACTTTGCTTACGGCAGTAATAACCCTAAGATCTTGCACGATGTGACGCTTACCGCCTCTCCGGGTGAGTTTATTGCGCTTGTCGGAGGTTCAGGATCAGGAAAGTCCACCCTGCTTCGCCTGCTTCTCGGCTTTGAAAAACCTGATTCAGGTACGGTGTACTATGATGGCGAAGATCTGGCATCGCTCAATGTGCAGGCGGTGCGCCGCCAGATTGGTGTGGTGATGCAAAATGCTCAACTGCAGCCCGGTTTTATCTTGCAGAATATTATTGGCTCGTCCAATCTTACCGCAGATGATGCCTGGGAGGCAGCCCGTATGGCAGGCTTTGACGAAGATATTAAACAGATGCCCATGGGGATGTATACCGTCATAAGTGAGGGCAGTGGCACTCTTTCAGGAGGGCAGCGGCAACGGTTGCTTATTGCCGCTGCTCTTGTGCGCAAACCGGGCATTATTATTTTTGATGAGGCAACCAGTGCGCTCGACAATCGTACTCAGGAGGTGGTCAGCAGCAGTCTTAAACAGCTTAAATCTACCCGGATTGTCATTGCCCACCGTCTCAGCACTATCCGTAAGGCGGATCGAATTTACTGCCTTGACGAAGGAAGAGTTGTTCAATCGGGAAGTTACGACGAACTGATGGCGCAGGAGGGTTTATTCAAGGAGCTGGCCAGCAGGCAAATAGCGTAGGGTGCTTGTATGGAACGAATGATGCAACGAAAGCGGTTCCTTCTTGAGCTTGGAGCTTCAGAAAGCGAAGCGGGGGAGTTACTTCAGTATAATGCCAGTCGCTTTGACCACTCTTTGCTGAACGCAGCGGTTTCACTCCCGCTTGCGGATGAGCTTTTTGCTGAAGTCTGGGATGCTTATGTTCGTGAGGCCGAAGAGAAAGGAGTTTACCATACTCTTCAGGAGAGATTGGTACAGTTCGCTTTTCCGATACAGGAGGGAATCAGCCAAAGTGATGCCTACCGGGCCGTGACGCTCAGAGGGGAAGATGTGTCGGTTTATATAGAGGCTACAGGGTTGGCGCTGAACCATCCCGAGAGCATGAAGCTGTTTCTTCACCCCACTGTGGCAGGCCGAATACCGGTGATTGTTATTTCTGATCGGAGCGATTTTGTGAGCCTTGTGCAGGCAATATCATGCCGAAATGAACCAAAAAATGTACCACCCTCCATGGGTGCCTGCATGGTGCAGGGCTACAATAACTGGGGCAGGATCTGGCAGGCCAAAACGGCATGGCTTCGCCTGAATCCCGCAGGAGATTGGTCCGCAGAGTTTTTCGATTTCAAGGAGAAAAAGGAGCTGTATCGCGACAGATTGATACTGTTAAGCGAAGGGGCATACAGTGGAGTAAACGCGGCATCGCCTGGTATTGATGAAGAGGAGTGGCTGAAAAAATCACTGACTATTCGCCTTGAGCATGAGTGTACTCACTACGTGACGAGACGACTGTTAGGGTCAATGCAGAACAATCTTTTTGATGAACTTCTTGCCGATTACCGGGGAATCGTTGCGGCATTTGGCGAGTATCGGGCAGCATGGTTTTTGACCTTTATGGGGCTTGAACTTTACCCGGAATATCGTGGCGGGAGGCTTGAGAATTACAGGGGTGAGCCACCGCTGTCGACGGGGGCGTTATCAATATTGCGGGCACTGGTGTATAAGGCGGCAACAAATCTTGAAGCGATTGAACGCTCAATTGTTGGCACGCTTAAGGATATGGATGACCGGACGCTGGTTGTGCTTGCACTTGCAAGAATGACGCTCGAAGAGCTTGCCGGGTCGGATGCTTTGGAGCAGTTTGCCGGGCATTGGCAGATGATACGTGTAACCATTACTGCAAAAGGATAACATTATGTCATATTTCAGCGAGGTCTATGAGAGTGTGATTCCGTTGGTGCCGGAGCAGCTCGTTTCAGTGGAGAGCAGGCAAAGAATCAGTAAGATTGTCAATGTGTTGCCAAAAGAGTATGCCTTGAGGGCATTCGGGTTTGAGTGTCCTTTGACTGATGCGTGTGCGGATGCGGATTTTCTTGTTTCAGCCGACATTACCATGGATGGCCCATCAATAATGATGTGTGCCAGTGCTGCCGGTAGTGAATTTGATGACTCCGGTTTTGAGAGAGTGCGCGAGTTTGGCGCTTATTGGAAAGAGCTTGTATCAAGAGAGAAAAGCGATATAACCCCATTGATGAATGATGTGTGGCTCGAATATGATTTGATAGACAACCCTGAAAAGCTGCCGGTGCCCGGGATTTTTTTTCAACCTTATGTCGAACAGCAGAATGGTGAAGGCACCGGATATCAGGATGTGATTATTGATCTTGTTTGTCAGGCTTATGTTGCCGCTAAAAAACAGAAGCCCTCCAGGGGGCTGTTCGTCCTGCTTGAGAAGTGCCTGGTTGCTGATGCTGCAGGCAATCCTACGCAAAAAGGAATTCATGTTGGCATGATGCTGTCGCGTGCATCAGAGGGCTTGCGACTGGTGCTTGATTTTGCCACTCCGGGCCATCTCTTCTCTTTTTTGGAGAGTGTTGGTTGGCTTGGCTCTTTTGAGACGCTTAAACCGCTTGTTGAGAAGTGGTATTCGATGGTGGACAGTGTTCGTATGAATGTCGATATCGGTGAA
>CAIOLC010000222.1 GCA_903859055.1 uncultured Chlorobiaceae bacterium
GCTTGAATTCGCGCTTATACATTATTTTTTAGGTGCAAGGGTTTTTGGCCATTTCCTTAGTTTTCCTTGCACCAATATACAAAAAATATTGACTTAATCAAATATAAAATATAGCGTTAACACTTTTTCAGCAAGCCCTAATTAAACATATTTTCTTGATTAAAAATCATCAATTACAACCCTTCCCTGTCGGTGCTTTTGATCGACATAACAGCATAAAAAAGTATTGATATTTGTCTGGTAGCCTTTGCCTTGACGACAGAAAAACAGCAACACATCAGCATCAATACGCATGTTGAGTACCTCTGTTGGCTGCTGTAAATTCACGGATACTGTTCCCAGTCAACCACCATCCCTGCTTGGCAAGCTCTTTCTTCCCATAGTACATAGTTTGTTGAGGCTTTTCGAACAGTTGCGTATCTTCTGTTCCGATTCTGCCTGACGGCAGGCGTTACCGAGAGAAGGGCGGGATTTGGCGAGAAAAGCCATCAGCCTGAAGGTTACGGATGAAAAAATGGGTCGTTTTCAACTGCTTCCAAACACTGTTCAAGCGATAAGTCTTGATAAAGTTCTACCCACTTGCCAGTATAGCGCATGAACGCCATATTGAACTGATAGTCCTTGATATATTTCAGCCGGGCAAACCTGGCTTCAAAGAAAGGTGCAAGTGCGTTGGGGAAAGGAACATTACATGTTGCACAAAAGTAAAAATAGTGTCGATACCATTTTGTATAGATATCAGTAATGTAATTATGCTGAAATTCATCGGGGGCGGGCGGAGGTTGAATGTATTTTGGTTTCAAAACCTTTTCCACAAGTTCGTCCGCCTTTTGCTGGACAATTACTTTTGTATTCGTTGACACTTTTGGGGCAGGTGGTTTGGGTGGACTATACACCCACATTCTCTGATTTTTAGCCATAATGTCCTCTTTATCTATTCAATAGTTCTTTCCGCCATCAAAAACAGAATCATTATCATTGGGCAGATCCATATATTCCCACATTTCATTCTGATGGAGAAATATTGGATCTGCGTTCTTCATAATAAAATCATCAATATCCATTCCATCTATTAAAAGGGGGCGTTTAACCCGCTTTTGCTTACCGTGCATAAATACGAACATATATTCTTGTTGCCTTTTTTTCTTTGCTTCTTTTTCAGCCGGTGTTAACTTTTTCTTTTTTTTAGTCATATTATGTGTGAATATCCTTATTGGACGATAACGCTGATGCCACCTGCGTTGTGTTTGGCGCAAGCCTTGCGAATGCATCGGATGCCGACCGAAGGTCGTATCGAAACGACGATTTTCGATAGCATGATTGTAGGGGCATATCGCAATACGCCCCTACAACATCATCAACGCTAATAAAAAATCGGCCGCCACAAGGCGGCCTTTCTGTTGTTCATGCCCACCTGCTCGGTTGAGGTGTGCGGCAGTTCGTCCCTCACAGCCGCTCTCCTCAACCTTGTTCTTGCTCCGCGTTAGCTCAAAAGCAAAGCCGGAATGAGCAGCCAACTGACTACGGGACGAACACCAGGCGGAAGCCAACATCGTAGCCGCGGTTGCCGGGGGTGTCGTGGTCGCGATAAGCCGACCGAAAGTAAATCGCATAGCTGTACCAGAGGCCACCACGCAGGACACGGTACGAACCGGTTGCAGGCCCGGCAGGGTTTGTCACCGTGCCTGATGCCTTGCACTCGTCATAGTACCGACCTCCGAACCAGTCACTGCACCACTCCGCAACATTCCCGTGCATAGTGTACAGACCCCACGCATTCGGAGAAAAGCTGTTCACCGGTACCGTGTTCTGACGGTACACACCTTTCGGGTTATTGTTATACGGATAGTTTCCATCATAATTTGCTTGCTCGGTCGTCAGGTTGTTCCCTGTATTGAACGGCGTTGTCGTCCCTGCACGGCACGCATACTCACGCTCAGCCTCCGTTGGCAAACGATACGTTTTTCCACTTTTTTTCGACATCCACTCGCCATACGCAACCGCATCATTCCAGCTCACATGCACCACTGGATGGTTTGCTTCACTCTCAGGACGAACACTGCCTGATACGCCATGCCGCCAGTTTACCCCTTCTCCTTTTTTCACTTGACCATCAGTAACAATATAACTGTAACCACCTTTTTCAGCATCTGTCCGGTACCCGGTTGCCTCCACGAAACTTCTGAACTCTGACACCGTCACCGCATATTTACTTATATAAAAGTTGCTCAGGCGCACCTGATGCTGGGTCTCACTGTAGTCAATACCAAATTGTTTGTAGAGCGCCTTGGCTGCATCACGGCCAACTTCACTCTCCTGGCTTCCCATTGTAAATTCCCCGCCACGTATCAAAACAAAGTTCTTGGGTGCTGGCACAACAGCGTACAACGCAGTGCTGAATACCATCACTCCGGCAAGCACAAGGGCTGACAACATGGAAGCGATCCTCCACTTTCGCTGCATCAGACGCAACCAGCTCAGCAGCAGAAGAACAACCCTGTACATCAGCGCGGCAACACCACCCTCCCCTAACCCTCGATCGCCTCTCATCTGCGAAGCTCCGCCCCGCATGGTCATCCTCTTCATCATCTTCCTCCTTTTGGCTGATTACTGATTACTGAAAAAATCGATTCCTGGATAATTCATTTTTTATGCCGGTGTTGAACAAATACATCAGTCGCACTTTCAGGGATAACAGCGCATTGCTCAACGCCAGTATTTTTTTCGGCATGTTTATCGTTTATAGAGAAGATTACAAATACTTGCGGTTTCATTCGGCACTATTTCCAGAATTAGAGAGTCATATTTTCTTATGGTGCGATGGTCATGTCGAAGCTGATGCCTAACGTCGAAATTCAGCGGTAAGCGAAGCGAAGCCACTCCAATGCCATGTCAGGCACCAACTTTCCGCAGCGTCCGTGGCGCAATGTGATTCAGCAATTGCAGCAATTCTGGCAGTAGCAACTCGAGTGCCTGGATGCGATTGTTGCGGGCACAAAGTACGACTATTGCAATTGGAAGAGTCTTCAGATTCTGCTGGAATTCGATGTTTCGATCTGCGGTAAGGAACACGTCGAACCGTGTGGCCGCAAGCGCAAGCAACTTCCCGTTCTTAACGCTGGACCATCCGACCGCTTGAACAGTCACGACCTCATGACCGACTACGAGCGACGCAAGATCACGTGGAAGCGATTCGTCAAGCAGGATGCGCATCTTGCACAAGTGCTGTTCTTGCCTGTTCAAGCACAGACACTGCCATCGCTCTGGTCACTGAGGGAAACTGCGCCAGAAAAACACCAAGCGAGTCACCTTCCTCAAGGTAGTCAAATAAATTCTGGATCGGGACCCGCGTCCCCGCGAAGACAGGTGATCCACTCTGGATGTCGGGATCTATGACGATTTGCTGTGTGTTCATGAGGTGCTCTACTGCTAAAGGAGATAATCAGTTTACCGCGATACGTTTTTTTGACACCTGACACCTGCGTTCCTCGCCTCGCGATACCCCACAGAAAACGAAGTCACTACACCGCTTTGTAGCATGGGCATACTCGGCTGACGACGCAATACCTGAGAAAATACAGGTGCTCGTAAATCCGAATGGAGAACCGCATTCATCTCGTCTGTCCATCACCCGCCTTTTGCACAAAAGGACAATCGTAAGATTATAGCAAAAAAATCCTTGCCACCAAAATATAGCAATCACAACATCGGCGTATTCCGCATAATCCTTGTGTAAATAAAACCCACACAACCAAAGAAAAGCCGACACACATAGCACGCAGCAATTGCGCCTTCCGAAACAGGCTCAAGGACGAAGATGTCGCAATCCGCTCCCCCAACTCAAAAAAGCTGATAAAATCTAAACTTTAGTAATATCTTGAGCGGCACAACAAACCCTTACCATGCCATTATGAGAGAGCTTCTGCTGATCAACATTACAGGCCCCGACAAACCTGGGCTTACCTCTAAAATCACCGCAATTCTTGCGGGCTACAAGGTGCCTGTGCTTGATATAGGGCAGGCGGTTATCCATAACCATCTCTCTCTTGGAATGCTGGTTGAAATTCAACATGAGTCTTCATCTTCACCGGTTGTCAAGGATCTGCTCTTCTGTGCTCATACGCTGGGGATTCAGATCACCTTTACTCCAGTCTCGTATCTGGAGTATGATCAGTGGGTGCAGGAGCAGGGCAAGCACCGTTATCTGCTTTCACTATTGGCACGCAAGATTACCGCAGAGCAGCTTGAGCGGGTGTCGTCGATCATCAGCGGCCACAACCTTAATATTGATTCCATTAATCGCCTCTCGGGACGAATTCCCCTTGATAACAGCAAAGCTGGCAGTAAAGCCTGTGTGGAGTTTTCAATACGGGGCACCCTGAAAAATGAGAATCGTTTTCGGGAACAGATGCTCGCCATTACCGACACCCTTGGAGTGGATATTGCGTTTCAGGAGGACAACATTTTCCGGCGCAATCGTCGTCTGGTGGTGTTTGATATGGATTCAACCGTGATTACCTCTGAAGTGATTGATGAGCTTGCCATTGAGGCTGGTGTCGGCGCTGAGGTGGCAGCAATAACTGAGCAGGCAATGCGCGGTGAAATCGACTTTTCGGGCAGCCTTCAGCGGAGAGTCTCCCTGCTGAAAGGGCTGGATGAACATGTTCTGGAAAAAATTGCGCAACGCCTGCAACTGACGGAGGGTGCTGAAACGCTTTTTCATAACCTGCACAACCTCGGATTCAAGACCGCCATCATCTCCGGTGGGTTTACCTATTTCGGCCACTACCTCCAGAAAATACTGAATATCGATTACGTCTATGCCAACACGCTCGAAATTGACAATCACCGGTTAACAGGCAAAGTAATCGGCCAGATCGTTGATGGCAAAAGAAAGGCTGAACTGCTGGGAATTATTGCGAAAAAGGAGAATATCCGTCTCGAACAGACCATCGCTGTTGGTGATGGCGCCAATGACCTCCCCATGCTTGGGAAAGCGGGACTCGGCATCGCCTTCAGGGCCAAGCCGATTGTGAGGGAGAGCGCAAAGCAGGCAATCTCAACTCTCGGGCTTGATGCTATTCTCTATCTGATGGGATTCAGGGATCGGGATAACTTATAGCTTCAAGTACTTCATTCTATCAATGCCAGAAAAAATATCATCTAGCGTCATGGATTCAATCATTGTTCGCCGCTCTTCCGTATAGTTGCCATAACCTGTAGAAAATTGAGTAAGAAAACGGATAGTATCAACAACCCCCATTTCTCGAATCAAAATATTAGTGGCATTTTCATTAACAAAAGGCATAGGTTTAATTTCGACATTCATAGGGTAACCTCCATAATTAGCTCAAGCGGGGATACAAACTTCGTATGCTCGTTAAAATTCACCAATTTGAGTTTTTTGAGTAATTTATCATCGCAAGTACAGAAAAAACTAACGTGGTTTTCAATGGCAACCGCAGTATGGACAGCATCAAACGGCTTCACGCCTACAGCGATAATTCGTTCACTTAGTAATCTGGTACTGTGCCGCACAGGAGCAACCCTGGATGCGAGTCTTAAAAGTGTTTCTGCCTCTTTTCTTCGGTTGAGATTTGCAATACATGAAATTTCAAACTTGAGAACATCCGATGACAAAAGTTCAAGTTCACCTGCTCCCACTAAGCTAAACACGGTCAGAATAGCTTCTGCTTCCAAAAATATTCTGGGCTGTAACTTGTTATCAAGTGGTCGTTGAATACTACAGGTATCAAGATAAATAAGGGTGCGGTTCACGACTTAATTTAAGCAACTTTGTTCTTCAAAATTCACAAGTTTTTTTTTGTTTTTATCTGGGTGATTCTCATGTTCCGATCACAAACGGCCATTTTAAACCCTGAATAGATAGTAGATATTTATTTTATACCGCGAGATTTTTGTTGCTATTTACCGCCTCTCGGTCAATCAACATACTCCACAAACTGATCAAAATCTTTCATGAGCGGCAGGCTGATGGCACCAGAGGGACAAACCGGTTCACATCTGGTGCACTGCACTACACAGTTGTAGGGGTTGGAAACGGTCATTCTTGCCCGCTTGACTCCTTCCGGCTGGCCAAGCGCAAAAACTCCCGGTTTACAGAACTCGTCGCAGTCACCGCAACCATTGCAGAGGGATGCATCAATTTCCGGAAACCATGCAATCTCTTCGCGAGGAACAAGCAGCCTGCGTTTTTTCCTTGCTGGTGTTGCTGAGCCGCTCATCATCCTCTCCGTTTTATGGTTTATGCTATCATCCCCTCTCCGGCAGGCTTTACTTTAGTCTCTATACTCCACGAAGTGCTCAAATTTCTCTTTTGGAGGGAGAACAATGGCGCCCGAGGTGCAAATCGGCACACATCTGTTGCAGAGCACAAGGCACTTGTAAGGATGCGCAACAATCAGTTTCGGACGGCAAATGCCCGCTGGATCTGGCTCGCCCAACTCGAAGACACCGGGCTTGCAGAGCACCTTGCAGTCGCCGCAACCGTTGCAAAGCTCCGGCTTGATGACAGGATACCACGCAATCTCCTCCCTCGGAGCAAGCAGTCGCTTCCGTTTTTTTGTTGTATCCTGTTTAGGGTGCATTGTCCTGGCATGCGGCGCCACCGTCTCCGGTTTCTCCCACGAACCGACCGGAGCGACAGAGGAGTTCTCCTGCCTCTGCATTGCGCGTGACTTGAGGGCAAGACGCAGTGAGCGAACAAGCCCCAGGGCGCAACCGTCGCATGAGGGCTTTGCACATCGCCCGAAAAAGCAGTCAAGAAGCAGCATAACCGATCATTTATTGTTCAAGCATCCCTGTTTGCAGCAAAGCATTGAGCGATTCGGTATAGGCTGCAAGTGCTTTCGGTATTCCGTCAATATTTTTGCCTCCAGCCGTTGCAAACTCAGGCTTGCCGCCTCCGCCGCCCTGCACCTGCTTTGCGGCTTCACGAATCAGTTTCCCTGCATCGATGCCACATGAACGAACCGCTTTGTCGGAAGCAAAACTCACCAGCGAGACCTTTCCCTCATCAACCGTACAGAGCAGACCCACCGCACAGGGCTCCTTCTCGCGCAACGCAAGGGCCGCCTGGCGCAACGTCTCGGCATCCACCCCTTCAACCACCTTCGTTATCACCCGGCAGCAAGAGATATCGGGTGAGGCTGCAAGTTCAGCGCTTAAGGTGGTGAGAAGAGTGGTGATCTTTCCCTCAAGGAGCTGCTTTTCCAGCTCTTTTTTAGCCTCCATCAGTTCCGCAACTCTCCCCGACACCGCCTCATCCCCTTTTGCTTTCAAGAGATGGCGCACCTGCTGAAGCTCGCGATACTCGTTCCATAAGAGCTTTTCAGCCGCGCTGCCGGTCACTGCCTCAAGGCGACGGACGCCGGACGCTACCGACGATTCACTGACGATTTTGACCAGACCTATCCTGCCAATATTATCAACATGGGTGCCACCACACAGCTCAACCGAAATGCCCGGCACCTCAACCACCCTCACAAGGTCGGCATACTTGTCGCCGAAAAAGGCAAGGGCACCCTTGGCAATCGCCTCATCGTAAGGGACATCGGCGTGCTTGACCACCTGCTCGGCTCTGCGTATCTGTTCGTTCACTTCAGCTTCGACCGCCTCAATCTCCCCTTCAGAGAGCTTTGAAAAGTGGCTGAAGTCAAAACGGAGACGTTCGGCGCTCACAAATGAGCCCTTCTGCTGCACATGTTGCCCAAGAATCCTGCGAAGCGATGCGTGCATGAGGTGTGTTGCGGTATGATTGCGCTCGGCATCATGACGCACAGCGGAATCGACAGCAGCTTCCGCTGACAGCTCCTGGGCATCGAGCGAGAAGTCATCAAGAAGAACGGACGTATCAAGAAGCTTGTCGAAAGCTTCTGAAATAACATGAACGATGGTATCGCCATCCTTGACGGTATCGGCAACCTGAAAACGGTAACGGGTCGTCTCTATCACTCCTTTGTCACCAGTCTGACCACCGCTTTCGGCATAGAATGGCGTCTGGTCGAGCGCGAGCAGCAGTTTCTCCTTTGCATGTTTAATACCGGTAATAACAACCGGCATGGCAAGCTGGTCGTAACCGGCAAACAGGGATGCATGGACATCGCTGAACCAGCTCCACGTTGTGCCATCATCTCCAACATGCTGCTTCTCCTTGCGGTCGCTTCTTGCGCGAGTTTTCTGTTCGAGCATGCAACATTCAAAACCCTCTCCATCAACCTGAAACCCGACATCCGAAGCCATGAGGCTTGTCAAGTCAAAAGGAAATCCATAGGTATCATAGAGCTTGAAGGCATCCTGCCCGTCGATAATCGACCCTTTCGCAAGACGGACTTTTTCGACAACATCGTTAAAAATCTCCATGCCACGATCAAGGGTAACAATAAAACCCTCCTCTTCTGCCCTGATGATATTGGCGACTGTCTGCTGCTGTTTCTGCAGTTCAGGAAAAACATCGCCCATCGACGCAGCAAGAGTTCCGACAAGCTGATGCAGAATCGGTTCGTTATAGCCAAGATTTTTGGAGTAGCGCAAGGCTCGGCGCAGAATGCGGCGAAGCACGTAACCACGCCCCTCGTTTGAGGGCATGGCGCCATCGGAGAGTGCAAAGGTGAGCGTGCGGGCATGGTCGGCAATAACCCTCATTGCTATATCGTGGGGATCGTCCATTGAGGCGCCGTAGCGGACACCGGTAATTTCAGTAAGACGATCGAACAGCGGCTGAAAAACGTCACTGTCGTAATTGGAACCTTTCCCCTGCATCACCGCCACAACGCGCTCAAATCCCATGCCGGTATCGACATGTTTCATGGGCAGCGGCTCAAGATGACCGTCGCTATGCCGGTTATATTGTATAAAGACAAGGTTCCACAGCTCGATAACCCGATAATCGCCGACATTGACCAGCTCCCCGCCGGTACCATCCGGTGTCAAATCGATATGAATTTCGGAACAGGGGCCGCAGGGGCCGCTCTCCCCCATCTCCCAAAAATTATCCTTGTCACCAAACCGGAGGATATGCTCCGGATTAATGTCCGTCTCGCTCTTCCAGATCTCAAAACTCTCGTAGTCATCCTGATACACTGTGGCATAGAGGCGCTCTTTTGGCAACCTCCAGAGATCGGTCAAAAGCTCCCACGCCCAGGAGATAGCCTCTTTTTTATAATAGTCGCCAAACGACCAGTTGCCGAGCATCTCAAAAAAGGTGTGGTGATAGGTATCGCGACCAACATCCTCCAGATCGTTATGCTTGCCTGAGGCCCTGATACATTTCTGGGTATCGGCCGCACGAACGTATGCTCTTGTCCCCTTGCCGAGAAACACATCCTTGAACTGGTTCATCCCGGCGTTGGTGAAAAGCAGTGTTGGATCATCCGCTGGAATGACTGGAGCTGAACGAACAATAGTGTGCTCTTTCCGGGCAAAGTAATCCAGAAAGGATTGTCTTATTTCTCGGGATTTCATGGCGATTATCATTCTTGTTTCGAGACTTTTCATCCTGCTGCCCTGAACCAGACAGCACCTTTTTCCGAACGCGAATTTACTCTTTTTTGAGGCTTGTTACCAACTTATTTTAGTTGTTCTCCTGCAATCTTTTACACCGTCCACCCCAACAAACACTGGATAAAGCTGATACGTAGCGCTCTTTGTAAAAGGAAAAAAATATAGTAAACTGCAGGAGATGGCCATTTGTGAGGCCATTCCGGGGCCTTCTACTTTTCCGCTAAAAAAAACGGAGCACTGTTATGAGTTGGGGTGTAGAACATCAGCAAAAGCGAAAAGATATCCTGGAATTGATGGATATTGCGACCAGGATAATGAAGGAGAATCCCAACCATGTGAACGAGGTTGCCAAAAGCAATAATGATTGCTGGATGGAGCAGGTCTACGGGATACAACGGTGTGATTTCTGTGATCTCTCCGCTGATTGCCCAACCAGACAAGAGCAGGTGTGGCAAGCGTACCTCACACAGAATAATATAGTCATTGAAAAAAATCCTGATTAAAACAATCAGAGGGTTGTTTTAATCCCCGTTTTTTGTTATCATCCTTACATTGCAGGAGACTGTGTGGTTATGTTTTTGTCTTCTCTTTACTCACCCAGCATACATTTCACCAGATGACAACTCAGTGAGCATCGTTCCTTGATGTTCATTGAGGCAGGGATTTTCTTGCTGTTCACCAACTTTGAAAAGTAATTAACAAGGGACAATGACTGATACAAAAAAATCTACCAGACAGGTCACTGTAACACCAAAAACCAGCGTCTCTGTGCTTTTTGCCGGTGACTCGGGGGATGGTATGCAGTTGACAGGCACCCAGTTTGCCAACACGGTCGCGGTTTATGGTACCGACCTGAACACGTTCCCGAATTTCCCATCGGAAATCAGGGCACCTGCAGGCACCATTGCAGGTGTCTCCGGCTTTCAGCTTCAATTCAGCAGCAAACCGGTCTACACACCAGGCGCACAGTTTGATGTGATGGTTGCGATGAATTCGGCGGCGTTGAAAGCAAATCTGAAAAACCTGCATCAAGGGGGCATTATTATAGCCAGTCTTGATGGTTTTGATGAAAAGAATCTGAAGCTTGCCGGATATCCTGAAGGGGTAAATCCCCTGGAAGATGGTTCACTTGAAAACTATACCGTTTTTTCAGTTCCTGTGCTCCAGCTTACCCGCGAGGCACTGAAAGAGAGTGGCCTCACCAGCAGAGAGATTGACCGTTGCAGAAATATGTTTGTGTTAGGTCTTCTTTACTGGCTTTACACTCTACCGCTTGACTCCACCATTGCCACATTGCACGCCAAATTCAAGAAAAATCTTTTGATGGCTGAAGCAAACATCAAGGCGATGACTACTGGCTATAACTTTGGCGATGAGACCGAACTTTTTGAAAATCTTGGCCGCTTCGATATTGCTCCTCAAAAAGAGCCTGGTGTCTATCGCCGTGTCACCGGAAATGAAGCTTGTGCTATTGCCCTGACCGCCGCATCAAAAAAAGCTGGCCTTGAACTTTTTCTTGGTTCATACCCCATTACTCCGGCAACAGAAATTCTCTCGACCCTTGCAAAAAAGAAAAAATATGGTGTCAAAACCTATCAGGCTGAGGACGAAATTGCAGGTATCGTCAGCAGCATCGGTGCTGCTTATGGTGGCGCACTTGCTGCTACAAACACCTCTGGCCCCGGTCTTGCACTGAAAACCGAAGCGCTTGGTCTCGCCGTTATTCTCGAGTTGCCACTGGTGGTTATTAATGTTCAGCGAGGTGGCCCGTCAACTGGTCTTCCAACAAAAACTGAGCAATCAGACCTCTTCATGGCGATGTACGGCAGACATGGTGAAGCACCTCTGCCTGTTCTTGCGGCCAACTCTCCGGTTGACTGTTTTTACACAACCTATGAAGCCGCAAGGATAGCTATAGAACACATGACTCCGGTCATCTGCCTGACTGATGGCTATCTTGCTCTTAGCTCTGAACCATGGAAAGTAGAGAACCCTGATAATCTCTCACCAATCACCCCCCGTTTTCAGCCAGAACGAAAAGAGGGAGATGCTCCATACCTTCCCTACAAACGGGACGATCGGCAGGTTCGCACCTGGGCGATACCCGGAACAAAAGGGCTGGAACACCGTATCGGCGGACTTGAAAAGCAGCATGAGACCGGCAACGTTTCGCACGATCCGGAAAATCATGAATTGATGACCAGACTGCGTGCCGAAAAAATTGCAAGGATTGCCGACTCGATTCCACTGCAGGGCATTGACAATGGACCACTGAAAGGTGATTTGCTTGTGCTCGGCTGGGGCTCCTCCTATGGTGCCATTAAAACCGCCGTGGAGCATGCTCTTGAGCAGGGGTTCAGCGTGGCTCATGCTCACTTGCGCTATATCAGTCCGTTCCCGAAAAATCTGCGGGAAATTTTCGGCAACTACAAGCAGATACTTATTCCAGAAATCAACAGCGGGCAGCTTATCCATATCATTCGCGACACCTTTCTGATCGCGCCTGTTGGATTTTCGAAAGTACAGGGACTGCCGTTCAATGAAACGGAGATTCTGAATAAAATCACCGATCTTATAAAGGAGCTTTAATAATGACCGATAACGATACAACAATGACTGTTCAGCCGGTGGTTCGCACTGCAAAAGATTTTGCATCCACCCAGGAGCCAAAATGGTGTCCGGGCTGTGGAGACCACGCCGTACTTCAGCAGCTCAAGAGTGTTTTGGCAGAACTTAATATTGCACCTGAGAAAATTGCATGTATTTCAGGCATTGGCTGCTCGTCGCGCCTGCCTTATTACCTTGCAACCTACGGTGTCCATGGTATTCACGGTCGTGCGCTGCCAATGGCAACCGGCCTTAAAGCTGCACGTCCTGACCTGCATATCTGGGTTGGAACTGGTGATGGTGATGCGCTCTCAATTGGCGGAAACCATTTTATTCACACCCTGAGAAGAAATCCTGACCTGAACATTATTCTTTTCAATAATGAAATTTATGGTCTCACCAAGGGCCAGTACTCACCAACGTCAAAACTTGGCCTGAAAACGGTGACTTCACCGGCTGGTGTCATCGACCACCCCTTCAACACCGCTGCACTGACGATCGGCTCCGGCGGCACCTTCTTTGCCAGAGCATTTGATCGCGACGGCAAATTCCTCCGTAGTATGCTGAACCGTGCTGCACAACACAAGGGAACCTCACTGGTTGAAATTTACCAGAACTGTCCGATTTTCAACGGCAAGGCTTTCGAGATTTTTGCCAGTCCCGAAAACAAGGCAAACAACACCATCTACGTTGAGCAGGGGAAACCTCTTCTCTTCGGCCCTGACAAGAACAAAGGGATCAAGCTTGATGGCTTCACCCCGGTTGTTGTTGAGCTTGAAAAAGATGCTCTCTCGGTCAACGACCTCTGGATTCATGACGAAGCTGACATTAACAAGGCAGGCATTCTTGCCCGTTTTGCAGACAGCGATGCTCTTCCCCGTCCATTTGGTGTCTTCTATGCTGAGAACCGGATAACCTACGAAGATGCGCTGACTGGCCAGATCAACGATGCCCAGCAAAACGGGTCACCCTCCCTGGCAGATCTGCTTAGAGGTGACAACTCTTATGAAATCAAGTAAAAGCACTTGAGCTGATGCAACAAAAAAGCCTGTGTCAAGCACAGGCTTTTTTGTTTTTGTCCCTTGGTAATTTCACCTCACGCCGCCCAGCTCCCATTCACATCACCCTTGACAATACCGATCAAATCCAACTGCTGATCCTGGTCAAGAGTCACCGACATCGGATCCACCGGCCAGACGACATGCGACCGGGACATCACCTCACTGCCAACACTGTCGGGCACAAACAGCCACTCCTTCGCTGGCGCAGTATCCAGCTTGACCGCCATCTTCAGAATATCGAGAGCATCTGCCGCCCTTATCTGCCCATCCTTGTTCACATCTGCGGCAAGGTACTGGTATGGCGATACTTCACTTCCATCCGCATTCGGGTTGATACCTACAGCAATCTTCAGGGCAGCAAGAGCATCAGAAGACTTGATGGCATTAGTTTCGGCCACACCCGAAACATGGGCGCTCGTCAGGCCATAAGTTCCCCCTGCCATGTCAGGATGCTGATAGAGACCATCAGCGCCTGTAACCATGCTGTCAGACACTATACCGACAAGAGGCACCGTGCCGTTGCCCACCTCTCCAAAATTGAGCGACAGGTCAAAATGCTGAGGGTTCGCAGGTGCCGTGAGCGTCAACGTACCAAGCTTTACCGGGCCAGCCGACAAGGCTGTAGCACCAATGCCACCAAGAATGAACTGCCCCTGTCTTCCTGTATTGACCATTGAGTTCCAATCAGAGGGCAGCGTGGCAGCATCCTGCCAGGTGGCAACCGAGCCAGCCGAGAACGAAAACTCCAGTTGGAGATTGGCGATATCC
>CAIOLC010000223.1 GCA_903859055.1 uncultured Chlorobiaceae bacterium
AAATTTTTACTTCAGATGGGTTTCGCCTTGTATTAAATCGCTATAGGAACATATTCCTCGAAGCTCTGCTTCGTAAAGAAATTCTTAAACATGAATTTATACCCCGCAGCTCTGCTGCGGGGTCGTTGAATCATACCACAAAATACATCGCGCTCCACCCCGCCACAATTTGCCACCCCCCACTTTCTTGTGTATCTTGCCTTTCAACCCCATAAAACCTGAGATCCCCCATGATAGCCGAACACCTGCTTTTTCAATCTGACGGTGGATTTATCCGTATCCCTATCTGGGGTCATATCCCTCTGAGCGGGCCGCTAAAAAAAATGCTCTCGCACCCTTCGTTTCTTCGTCTCAAGGGTATTCGGCAGCTTTCGTTTTCCCAGCAGGTCTACCCTGGAGCAACGCACACCCGATTTGAGCACTCGATCGGAGTCTATCATCTGATGAAGTTGATTTTGCAGCGTATGTTGACCAGCCCGCTGGCACAGGGCCTTCAGGATGAGCAGTTCCAGTTTGATGAGCACAACTGCCGGGTGCTGCTTTCGGCCTCGCTCTTGCACGATATTGGCCATTTTCCCCATGCTCACATCATTGAGGAGCAGATTCCGGTATGCGGCAACGAGCCGGTCTTTTCGCATCATGAGGAGCTTTGCCGTCACTTTATCTACGAGCAACATCAAGGGGTTCCAACGATTGCTGAAATTCTGCATGATGAGTGGAAGGTGCCACCTGAATCGGTTATAGAGCTGATCACGGGCAAAACGCGCTTCAGCAAGCTCATCAGCGGCACGCTCGACCCTGACAAGATGGACTATCTCATGCGTGACGCGCACCACTGCAATATTCCTTATGGGAGCATTGATATTGAGCGATTGATTGAGTCGTTTGTGCCCGACCCGCACCGCGAGCGGTTTGCCATCACTGAAAAAGGCATTGCGCCACTTGAGAGCCTGATGTTTGCAAAGTACATGATGATGCGCAATGTCTATTGGCACCATACCAGCCGGGCACTCTCGGCCATGCTCCGCAGGCTGTTGCAGGATATTGCCAGTGAAGGAATGCTCTCACCGGCAGCCTTGCGTGATCTTTTTTACGGCAATGCCGACGACCGGGTGCTGCATGAACTGAAACAACTGCTGCCGGAGAAAGGTCATCCAGTCTCTGCCCTGCTTGATGATATCCTCATGCGACGCGTCTACAAAAGGGCCATAACGGTACAGCCCTATCTGAACGACTCGGCCAAAGAGGATGAGCGGTGGTTTGTCTATAACAGCGACAACAAGATGCGCCGCAAGATGGAGCTGGAGATCTGCCAGTTTCTGAACAATCGCTACCATCTTGGGCTGCATGGCCATGAGGTGCTGATTGATCCGCCCTCAAAAAAGGATATTTTCGATTACGCCGATCTTAAAGAGCTTCGGGTCTACCCGACACGCTCGGAGCACATTCACTACGCCATGCAGTGTACGTCAGAGTATGTCCGGTTTGATGACCTGAATGAGTCGGTTTTTCAGTCTGACTTTATTCTCGCCTTTGAGCGCTATACCAAAAAGTTCAGGCTGATCTGCCGCCCCGATCTGGTTGAGCGCATTGTGGAGTCACGCGAGGCAATCATGTGCCTGATGGCCAATGATCTTGACCTGTTTCGATAGAGCTGTTTTCTGTAGTCCTACCCCCGGGAACGCCGAGCTCCAGCTCGGCAACAATATGCTACGATGCCGTTCTGGGGCTCGACGCTGGCGTTCCGGAAACAATCAGGTAAACTGCTTCCAGTTGATGACCGTGTGGAACACGACGGCAATAACAAATATGCAGCTCAGCCACAAAGGGAGCGACTGCGTCATCCCCATGACAACATTCAGGGCGATCAACAAAGCTGCGACAGCAGAAAGGATAAAGGCTCCAATTGCAAAAGAGCCTGGGCGGAATTTTTGGGTTGTGTTCATCGTCTCAGTTCGATTATAAAATTATAAGAATGCTGACTAACCTTCTTCAACTTACTGTGTACAAGGTACCTCAGGCATCCTTAAAGGATTATAAATGAACTCCTAAACGTTGCTTAAAAAAAAAGAAAACGAAAAAAAGGCAACACTGAGGTTGACGATACAACTATTTATCAGCTTGTTGCCTGCCCTTGCCCAGATAGCGCAGCCTGGCCGTATCGAACCCGAGAGTCGAAGCTTTGGCCACAAGCTCACCGATTTTCCCCGGAGCCATAACCGAATCTTTCGACAAAATCCAGAAATAGGATTTGTTGCGCCCGCACACCATCGCCCAGCGGTACCCTGCCTTGTCAAGATCAATCACATTGTAGCTCCCATAAAACGGGCCAAAGAAGGAGACCTTCAACGCGCCTTTGCTGGTCATCTTGTCATCAACAAACACACCGCGCCCCGTTACGCTCTTCCACTCCTGTTTTTTCAGGTCATACCCCTTATTCTCCACCTTGACACTCCCGTCCGGGGCCAGAGAGTAGGTGGCCACTACCGGATCAAGCTCTTTTTCAAACCGGTTATCGAGACGGACGATTTCATGCCATCTCCCGAGATAACGATCAAGCGAAAAATCATCAACAACCGTGATTCCCTGAGGAATGCCGGTACATCCTGCAAGCAGCAGAAAACAGAGAAACAACATTTTTTTCATGTGAGAGGCTCCGATGATGATTGATGCAAAAAAATTCCTTTTCAGAGAATACAATGATTACTAATCCAAACAGGTGAAGAGAACATTTTTATTTAATGTGTGATACCTTGCTGTGCAGGCACCCTGGAGCCCGCCGCCGGAGAAAATGCCAAAATCCCGCTGTAACGATTTTACCAAAATAAACCATCAATTCCGATTGCGCATTTGTCAAAAAAGTCAGGAAAGTCAAAGAGCATTACCCTGTTTATCTTTATATTGCACAAAAACCAAAACAGGTATCGCACTATGGAACAGCAGGACAAGTTTTACAAGGGGCTCTTTTGGGGCGCAGCTCTTGGGGCTGCCGCAGGCACCATTATGGGGCTGCTTTTTGCTCCACACAAGGGAAGGGAGACACAGCAGATTATCTCCGGTAAAGTGAAAAGTATGCTCGACAAGGCGACTGAGCTGTACGAGAGCAATGAGAACGATGGTGCCTACAGCAACGAGGCAAAGACACGCTCTCAGGAGATTATCGACACTGCCCGCGATGAGGCGAAAAAAATTCTGAATGAGGCAAACAGCATTATTCGCGATATCAAAGGATATCCAAAACCCAAGGAAAACTGATCGATGCTCACCTTTCTTGATGCAAACTTGACCAAAGAGAGCGCGACAGCTCATGCAATCCTCTTTCTGCACGCTTTTCCACTCTCTGCAGAGATGTGGCAGCCCCAGATTGAGGCACTCCGTTCAGCAGGCTCTACCGTCATAGCACCAAACTCTTTTGGCATTGATGGCTCACCTGAAAAAGAGGGGTGGTCCTTTACCGATTATGCCCATGAGCTGGCCAGCCTCCTCGATGCGCTGAAGATACAACGGGTAACCGTTGTCGGCCTGTCGATGGGAGGATATCAGGCGTTTGAGTTCTACCGCCTCTATCCCGAAAAAATCGCATCGCTGGTGCTGTGCGATACCCGGGCTGAAGGGGATGCGCCTGCTGCCCGCTCAAACAGGGAGGAGTTTATCCTTGCTGTTGAGAACAATGGTGCGCCGGAGGCTGCCGCCCGCATGATCCCCAATTACTTTGCCTCCACAACGTACACCGAAAGAGCTGAACTGGTTGCCCAGGTCGAAGCCATCATCAACAAGCAGTCTGCTGCCGTCATCAACGAAGCGATGCGTGCCATCATGACGCGCCGTGATGCCTCGCCAGCTCTTGCCTCTGTCAACTGCCCCGTTCTGGTACTGAATGGAGAAGAGGACAAGCTGACCACCAAAGAGACTGCGGCAGGTATGCATGCCAATATCCCAGGCTCAAAAATCAGATTGCTGGCCGGAGCCGGGCATATCTCGAACATGGAGCAGCCCGAAGCGTTTAACCTCGCCATTCTTGAGCATATCGAAGAGGTCAGGCACTCCTGACCTCCACCCCTTTGGACTCTTTCACACCTCAAGAGATTCCAGCAGTGCAAAGAAATTGGGGAATGAGACCCCAACAACATCAAGGTCGGTAATATCAAGTGCAGCTCCTGTCGCCTTGCCAGCAATAGCAAAGCTCATAGCAATCCGGTGATCGTCAAAGCTTTCAACCACGACACTCTGTGTTGGTGTCACCCTGCGCCCTTTCACCACAAAACCATCAGCATACTGCTCACACTCAAAGCCAAGCCGCTGCAGATTGACCACAATCGCCTCAATCCTGTCGCTCTCCTTGGTTCTCAACTCTCCAGCGTTATGCAGTTCAAACTCTCCTGAAGCATAGGCCGAGAGCACAGCAAGCATCGGTAGTTCATCAATAATAAAGGCTACAAGCTGCGGATCGCTGATACGCAGAGGCTCAATACCGGAGAGGTTATCAACAACAATGTCGCCGATAATCTCCCCACCCATCACTCTCTGATTTTCAACCCAGATTCCCGCTTTTGCTTCAGCAAGAATGTCGAGAAATGCCGAGCGGGTCGGGTTAAGGCAGACATCCCTGATGATGATCTCGGAGCCGGGAGCCAGCAGCGCGAGCGCCACAATAAAACAGGCGGCGGATGGGTCGGCAGGAACAAAAAATGGTTTTGCCTCAATCCGTTTTCTGCCCGGCACCACAATAACCCTCTCGCCTCTCCGTTCAAAAGTCTCAAGACCAAGCATCACCTCCGTATGGTCACGGGAGCGCACTGACTCTATAATTCTGGTTTCACCCTCTGCATGGAGGGCAGCAAATGCAACCAGCGACTTGACCTGCGCCGAAGGCACCGGAAGGCGATATTCAATCGCCTGAAGCTCCTTTGTCCCCTTGATCTTGATTGGTGCCGTGCCTGATGCCGAGAGTTCAACCTCGCCCCCCATCAGTCGCAACGGATCGGCAACCCTCTTCATCGGTCGCTTCGTCAGTGAGCTGTCGCCGACTAATTCGCTCGCGAAAGGCTGAGCAGCCAAAATACCGGCAAACATGCGCATGGTACTGCCAGAGTTATTGCACATCAGCGGAGCTGAAGGAGGCTGAAAACTCCATAACCCTTTTGACTCGATCACCACCCGGCGTATTCGAGAGCCATAAGTGCCATCCATCTCATCTTGCAGAAGAGTAATGCCCGCATCTTTCAGCACTCCAAGGGTGGACTGATTGTCAAATCCCCCTGAAAAGTTGGTTATCTCCGTTGTCCCTTCCGACAGGGCACCGATAAGGGCTGCACGATGGGAGATCGACTTGTCTGGTGGCAAAGTGGTTACTTCACCTTTGAAAACTCTCATGAGTCAGTAGATTGTGGGTGACAAAAAAAAGGCAACTCCCCTGAAGGAGCTGCCTTGTGTAACGTTTTCGATACAAACGATCATGAATTACGCTCTTCGTTTGCCCTCTGAGCCCTTCGTTTGCTCCTTGAACGCTTTAAACGACCATCTATTGAAGGCTTGACAAAGTATGCGTTGGCACGAAACTCCTTTAAAACACCTGCACGCTCGTACTTTTTCTTGAAGCGTTTCAGCATTTTATCGATTGATTCGTTATCATTTATCTGAACACTCACCAATGTAATTCACCCCCTTTAAAAAGATCTCACAATCTTCAGACATTAACGTCTTAGTTTAAGTTTAATAATATCAGTAACACTCTCGCTGTTTTTGGGAGCAGTGGCATTGACCTGTACATTTTCGAGAAGCTGCTTTCTGCCACTTCTGCAAAATTCAACAATAATAACAAAGGCACCGCTCCCTGTCGCCTGCTTTTCTCTGACGACCCCCACCTCTCCAAGAGCCTGATGATAGAGCGCATCACCTTTGGCATAAATACCATGTGGAGAATAAACCTGGCACGCTTCAGGATTGAGTTCCCCCGGGCTGACTTCACGATCAATCTGTATCTGCCACTCCTTGAGCAGGTGTACCTGATTACATTCTGAACATCGAATCCAGTACTGATTTTCTGCAGCAGGCGGAAGGGCTCCAACACCGTTTTTACTCTCTTTCTGTTTTTTTACTGGCTCTGATGCCAGAAAATCATCACTTTTTGGCTTATCACTCGGCATCCACTCCCCGACAAAGACTTTATCAGTAATCTTGCCGCAACCTTCACAAAAACAAGCCTTTATTTTGCCCTCCAAAATAAACTGCCTTTTTCTTGATTCTACCTTCATAGCTTATTGCTGGTTATTGGTGCAATTTTTCCAGCTTTACGGCGCAATATAGTGCATAGCGCCCGAGAAAAAAGAGGAATGTTTAAAGAATGCTTAAATAAGTAAATCCTTTAATAAAAACAACCAAATAATCAACAGCTCTCATTTGTGGGTTAAAGCATCAATAAGATCTGATTTAGTAAGTAATTGCAACCTTCCATCCGAAAGAGTCACCAGCACACCGGATGCATTTTGCTGCAATTTTGCAGAGAGCTCGGAGATCGTGGCATCAAGCGGACAGACAGGAAACGGCTGCTCCATAAATCCAACAACCTTTGAGGTCATGGCATCATCATTCTCAATCAGTATCGAAAGAATCTTGTTTTCGCTGATACTACCGATTGGCGCGTTATAGGAGACAATCGGCATCTGTGAAACATCGCTCTGTTTCATCATCTCAAAAACTTCGGCAAGTGTCTGTTCAGGACATGCAAAAATCAGATCCCTGCGTGCTTTTAAATGAAGAATATCCTCTGCAGTAATCTGCTCGACCGTCGATTTCGCCTTGCGGTAAAAGCCCCGCTTGCGCATCCACTCATCACGATACATTTTGCTCAGAGAGTATCCTCCAAAGTCACTCATTACAACAACAACAGTATCGTGTTCAGTATAGCCGGAACCTGCCTGAAGCGCTGCTGCCATAGCCGCACCTGAAGCGCCTCCTGCAAAAATAGCCTCACTCCGAAGAAGCTCTCTGGCACAATTAAAGGCATCATAATCACTCACCTGCACCACACCATCAAGAAGTGAGCGATCCCAAAACGGTGATGGCTGCTGCGAGCCGATCTCTTCGAGTTCTGAAAAAAGTGAGGGCCCAGGTTTTCCATCCATGAAAAGCCCTGCATAGACCGACCCCTGTGCTTCAACGCCAATAATACGGATAGCGGGATTCTTTGCTTTTAGATAGCTGCCTATCCCGAAAACCATGGCGCCGGAAACCATCGGAACAAAAACATGGGTCACCTTGCCCTCTGTCTGGCGAAAAATCTCGCTGCCGGTCGCATCGCTATGGATCTTCAAACTGACAGGATTCTCATGCATACCAGTAAAAAAGGCGCTTGGAATGCTTTTTACCAGGCTTTCGGCCACATTCATACAACTGCGTGGCTCTCCGGGCAAGGCATCCGACGGGGTGATAACCAGCTCAGCACCAAGTGCACGCAGCATATCCTGTTTTTCGCGCGATATTTTATCGGGGACAGCAAGAAGAAGCTTGTAACCCCGAGTAACACAGGCCATGGCAAGAGCAATGCCACTATCGCCGAAGCTCCAGTCAACCAGGGTCATACCAGGATGAATGAGGTGACGATCTTCAGCATCCTGCACGATAGCACGCGCCGCACGATAATAGTGCGACCACGCCGGATTACAGTATTCAAGCTTTGCCATCATCTTCGGCTGGATATGGCGGCTCATTTGCTCGACAACAATCAGCGGAGTCTCTGCTGCAAGACCGAAGATATCGTGGTTCGGCATGGTGGTAACTGAAAAATGATTTGCAATGTCAAGGCACTCACAGCACCTTCAGCGCAAAATATACAAATAAGCGCCTTTCAAGTTTGATAATCAGTGACAAAATATGTTTTTTTGGGGAAGTATCGACTATACGATGCACGCACCATCCAACCCTGTTATCAAACCAGCAAAACGACCTGCGCTGTATGGATGAACAAAGAACAGCCCTATCGGTCAAAGAGATTCCGGCCGAAACGATGAGCGAGGCTCTTGTCTCCATGAAGCACCTTGCAGCAAATGCACGCCTGATCTGCGAAAAAGTCAACGGAAAGGCTCGCATTATGGGCATTGTGAAGGCCAACGCTTATGGACATGGTCTCCACAAGGTTGCCGAGCAGCTTGAAGCATCAGGGATAAGCGATTTTGGGGTTGCCAATATTCATGAGGCTCTTGAGTTGAAAACTGGGGGAGCATTAAAAAAATCAGCGACAATTCTGGCTTTCTCTTCACCACTACCTTCTCATATTGAATTTTTCCTGAAGTACGGGATTGACATGACTGTTTGCGACCACGCCACACTCCGTGCAGCTCAAGAGATAGCCTCCGCACAGGGGAGAACTCTTGCCGTACAGGTCAAGGTTGATACTGGAATGGGACGTCTTGGCATCGCTCCCGGGATGGCCATGGAACTTTTGAGGGAGATCGGCCGCTCTTCCCATCTTGAACTGAAAGGGATCTACACCCACTTTGCCGAGAGTGCTACACCCGAAGGCTTTACCCGGCAGCAGCTTGCAGCATTCAAAAAGCTGACGGCAGAATATGAGCATGCTTCCGCCAAAACGGTCTGCAAACATGCTGCCAACAGTGGAGCCATTCTGTCAAACAAGGAGTCGTGGCTTGACATGGTTCGACCCGGAATCCTGCTTTACGGATATCATCCTGCAAAAAACACCCCTTGCCGCCTTGATGTGCGACCGGTCATGCAGGTTGAATCGAGAGTTATTTTTATCAAACCGCTCTCTCGCGGAACCACCATCAGCTACAACAGAACGTGGACGGCACCAAAAACCTGTTCGATTGCAACCGTTGCCATAGGATATGCTGATGGCTACTCAAGAGCCCTTTCGGGAAAAGCCCGAGTGATGATCAACGGTCATGTTTATCCGCAGGTTGGCACGGTCACGATGGATCAAATCATGGTTGACCTCGGCACGGAACACCAGGTCAAAATTGGCGACAGAGCCACGCTCTTTGGGTGGAGTGGCCCTTCAGCCGAGGAACTTGCCGATAGTGCAGGCACCATCAGCTATGAAATCCTTTGTGGAGTCTCTTCAAGAGTGAAACGTGTTTTTCTCTGATTTTTTTCAGACTGAGAAAGGAAATACCCAGCTTCTTGTTTTTTTTCATTGGGTTACTATCTTGTAAAAGTATCCCTTTCATTCAGCATTTTTTCAGTCAACCAATAAAAGAGGAGGGTTATGTTTGGACTTGGTGGGCAGGAGGGAACAATCGTCTTCGCGTTGTTAGCCTTGGTTGGTCTGTTTTTTATCCCTTCGATCGTTGCCTATAGCAAGAAAAGAAGAAATAAAACAGCAATAACCGTTCTTGTCGTCCTGTTGGCATGGTTTGTCATAGGATGGATTATTGAGCTTATCTGGTCATTTACCTATGACATCCCAAAGTAAGGGGTAATGTTGATGAAACTCCTTGAAAAACTGGCAGTCAAACTCAGCCTGACCAAAGCTGAAATCACTTTGGTCTCCGCACTTCTCGGTTTTCTGGTGCTGGGAGGCATTCTCAAGAATATTCGCTCGATTGAAAAAGCTGATGTACAGGTCAAAAAAGTAGAGACTGCACGGTACCGTGAGGCTGAAGTTGACAGTCTTATCAGCATTGCAACGGCAGATCAGGCCTCGGTTCAAGAGGATGTCATGAAGGGTATTGCATCAGGAAAAAGCTCCTCCGAAACCCCAAAGAGAGCATCTCAACACTCTTCAGAAAAAAAGATTTTCAGCGGAACCATCTCATTCAATAAAGCAGGTATCGGGCAGTTGCAGAAAATTCCCGGAGTCGGCCCGGTCATGGCTGAACGGCTGATTACCTTCAGAACCGCACAAGGGGGAAAAGTGCATGAGTTCGAGGAGTTTCTTGAGGTCAAGGGGGTCGGCGAAAAAAAGCTCGAATTCCTCAAAAAATATTTCACCCTCGAATAATGGAACAGAGAGTGAGCAGGAGCGTTGCCGCCTGCACCATTAACCATGAGGAGTCGGCTGTCGTGCGCCTTAAAACCTCCGGAAACGATGGGTACACCCTGTGTGGCTGTAAAACCCTGCCTCATGGACTCCAGAGCCTTGCTTCAGGGAAAGAGAGGCGTTTTCTCGGCAAGCTGAAAAGCTGCTGCAACATCTGGAAGGATGATGAGCTGGTGCTCAGTGTCGTTGCAGAGTGCTTGCTGCCCCTGCCGGCCAGCTTTCCCCCGGATGCAACTCCTGAGGAGGAGCGAGAGTATTGCGGCATTGAGGCTGTTTATTTTGTGAACAAACCCGAAGCGTACGATTGCGATATCGCCAGGTTCACCAGTGGTCATGCAACAGACCATAACAGGCTTCTGCTTTTCTACCCTGCTGAGCCAGTCAGAAAAGTTGCAAAATATCTTTCCGAAGAGCATCACATACTTGTTGCGGGTACCGCGCTACTCCCTCTCGTCCATCTTTCGAAATTCAGGGATGAACCGCAGGTTATTCTTGAACTTGAAAACAGCTCCGTACTCCTCGCCATATCGCGCCATGGAGCAATCGAAAAGCTCGCTTTCCATCAGGTCAAAAATCAGGAAGAGGCTGAATATTTCACCATGAAAGAGCTGATGGAGAACCCGATCTGCCGAGAAACCCCGGTGCAAGTGACGGGAGCAAGAGCCGACAAGGGCATGCTATCGCTGATTGGTGCTGAAACATCGTATCCCCTGCAGCCGCTCGGTATACCGCCATCACTCTCCATCAGTAATCCGCAACGGTTTGCCACATCGTCGCCAGCAGTGGTGAAAGCCATCAGCGCTGCCGTGATGGCACTGGAGCTGCTGCAGTTTTGACTCTTCTTCCACAATTCATAAATGCAAATATCTTTATTATAATCAGTTGGAGTTATTGAAAAAGTGTTGGCACCACCATGGTGTGTTTTTTATTTATGCATTTAGCTCCTATTTATACGGCAAGAATGCATCGCCGCATTACATACATGTAGAGCTTGAAAAACCTTGCCGCAAGTTCCAAAACTGGCGCGACTAAGAGCAAGCTTTCCTCCGCGTTCCTCAATGGTTACCTCCTGGACTGACTTTGAGATAACGAGAATACCCTTTATTACCGACTAATCATTTTGTATCACACCTTAACTACCCAAATCAATACCGCAATCATAGGTTTGAACTTGCTGATGGCTTTTATTGAGTTTCCGCACTCAGACATTGCCCTGCAGGCAAAGCAGCTCCTTTTGTGCCAGACCGAAACGTAGCCCCTGAATGCTGACGCGGATCTCTCCGACACCAAGAAGACGCATGAACTGGTGCAGAATCAGGGCTCCCATGGTGATGAGATCGGTGCGCCCGTCAGGGATACCCAATTCTATGATCTCCTCAAGGGTGCTCACCTTAAGCTTTTCGAGAAAGGCGTGCACATCCTGATACTGGAGCGGATAGTTGTGCACCTTCAAGGCATCGAAGTGTTTCAACCCCTGGCTCACCTGCGCAAGAGTGGTAACAGTTCCGGCAACACCATAGACCCGTTCACGTCCAGCAAAAAAGGGGATAATATTCGAGGTAAAGAGCTGGTCGATGTGCGCTTTGGCCGCAGCAAACTCCTCTTGCGATGGCGGAAGTGTTGAAAAGAATCGTTCCGTCAGCCTCACCGAGCCGATGTCGATACTGACGCTCTCTTCTCTAGCTTCAAGCGATCCCATGGAAATTTCGGTACTGCCTCCTCCAATATCGATAACGGTGAAAAGCTCCGGCAGATCGTTCATTCCTGCAACGGCACCGCAAAAGGTGAGTTCAGCCTCCTCATGACCCGAGATACATTGTATGGTTACTCCTGTCGCACGCTCAACCGCCGCAAGAATCTCTACGCGATTTTTGGCATCTCTCAGGGCACTGGTGCCTGCGGCAATGATGCTTTCGGAGTTATGCGCATCGCTTATCCGGCGATAATCAACCATACAGTCGATGAGCCGATGGAGGGCCGCAGAGTCAATAATTTTCTCTGCATCGACATTTTTCCCCAGTCGCAGAATGGCCTGTTTGTGGAAAACCGGCACTATGGCACCACTTTCCGGTTCGAGGTCGGCGATCAGCAACAGAGCGGTGTTGGTGCCGATATCAATACAGGAGACTCTCTTTTTCATAGCGGTCGTATATAAGCTGAAAGCCACTCATCTTCGTAAATTGTCTTCACCATCTCATAGCCAAGCTGTTTGCCCAGTTTTTTCAGCCATGGTTCGTCATAGACAAGCACGCCGGAGAGGAGCACCGGAGCGGCAGTGGCGTATTTACGAATCGACGGAAGAATGCGGTCGATAACGTTTTTGTTGATGTTGGCCAGAATCAGATCATAACCCTCTTTCAGATTTTCCACAAGATCCTCTTCGGCATCAAGCAGTTTGATATGAATATCCGCTGCGTTGTTCTCCAGGATATTCTCAGCCGCATTTTCTGCGGCCCATGAGTTGTTGTCGAAGGCGAGAATGGGCAAATTGTTGCCAAGCTTGCGGGCGGCAATGGCAAGAACGCCGGTGCCGGTGCCAATATCCATGATCTTTTTGTCTTTCAGGGCGAGCTGCTCCATTTGGCGCAGCATCAGGCGCGTTGTGGCATGGTAGCCAGTGCCGAAGGACATCTTCGGGTTGATTTCAATGACGATCTGGCCAGGCTTCCCCTGGGTGCCCCTGTTTTTCTGAACAATCAGCAGCCGATCGGATATCTCAATGGGCTCCAGGGTTGCCTCCCACTCCTCATTCCAGTTCCTGTCGGCAATCATGGTTGCCTGGTAGTCGGGAACACTCCCCAGCCTCTCCTTCAACATGGTGCGGATGGCCAGCTCTTTTTCTGCCGTCCATTCCGCTTCAGGCAGATAGGCGAGCAGTTGGTGATCCTCTTCAAGAAAAGATTCTATCCCCTCTCCAGCAAGCAATGCAATGCAGAGTTCGTGAAGGTCGGCTTCAAGGTCGAAGGCCAGTTCAAAGTAATTGTTCAATCCGGGTTGCGGCATAGCATGGGGTTAAGGTTGTAATGGCAAATATAGCCTTTCTTGAAGCAAAAAAGATCACTCTGCTGTTATGATGCGTGCTCCAAAGGCATAACGGGAGCGGTAATAGGGCTCAAACAGCTCGTTGACTCTGACACCGCTTCTTGCTGTGTGGGCGAATCGGTTCTTGCTGATAATAATGCCGACATGGTCGATGTTGTTGCCGTCAATGCTGAAAAAGACGAGGTCGCCGCGTCTCAGGTTATATTCGTGCACCACGCTGCCGATGAGGGCAAGTTCTCCGGTAGTGCGAGGAAGAAGCATTCGGAACTGTTGCTTGTAGAGATATTGCACGAACCCGGAGCAGTCAAAGCCGTCAGGGGTGCCGCCACCAGACCGATATGGAGCACCGAGGAGTTCATCAATAGAGGAGAAAAGGCGATCATAGGTTCGCTCTGATACCCTCAGCGGAAGGGGCTTGATGAGGGTGAGGCCGCCTCGTTCCGCCGTACAGGAGATATGCGATTTTCTCTTTTTTAAACTATATTTAGACTCGAAATCGTAACCTGAACCTCTCCTCAAACTCTGGCAACTGCTCAAGCCAAGCAGTGTCGTGGCAATGAGAGAGAGGAGTAGCAACGTTTTGTAGAGTTTCATGGAGAGATGCCATGAAGAGATATCAATGGTTCTGGATTTCATGGGAACAACTCAATAAATGCCCTCTTTTCTGTCAGATACAAACTCGTGAGTATCTACCGCCATCAGGGGGAGGAGTCAGATTTTTGTGGTGGACGAAAGAATTTGCCTGGATAAAGATAATAGTTAACTCAGAGGTTTAAAAGAGATATGGCGGTGATGAAATTTGGCGGGACTTCCGTAGGGACGGCCCGGGCTATGCAACAGGCTATTTCTATTGTTGCAAGGGAAGAGGAAAAGGGTACCCCGCTTGTCGTACTGAGCGCGTGCAGCGGCATTACGAACAAGCTGGTGCATATTGCCGATGCTGCAGGGCGCAGCGCTCTTGATGAGGCAATGACGCTTGCTGGCGAGGTACGAAGCTTTCACCTCAAGCTGGTCGATGAACTGATCAAGAACACCGAACTGAAGGAAGAGCTTGCCACAACAATAGAGCAACTTGCCAATCGTCTTGAGTTATTGATCAAGGGTGTTGATATTGTTGGTGAACTGACCGAACGGTCGCGAGATATGTTCTGTTCATTTGGTGAACTGCTCTCAACAACTGTTTTTGCTGCAGCAATGAAAGAGCTGGGCCATATCGTCGCATGGATCGATATCCGCACGGTGATGATTACCGACGACAATTTCGGTTTTGCCCGTCCACTTGACGAAGTGTGCGAAGCCAATGTCAAGACAATTATCACACCCCTGCTTGGCTCGGGCACAACCGTTGTTACCCAGGGCTACATCGGAGCCACAAAAGATGGCCGCACAACAACGCTTGGCCGTGGTGGTTCCGACTTCTCGGCAGCCCTGCTCGGCGCATGGCTCAACGACAACTCCATACAGATATGGACGGATGTCGATGGTGTCATGACCTGCGACCCCCGGCTTGTTCCAGAGGCACGGAGCATCAGGGTGATGACATTCTCTGAGGCGGCGGAGCTTGCCTATCTCGGTGCCAAGGTGCTTCATCCCGACACCATCGCACCAGCAGAGCAGAAAAATATTCCGGTCTATGTGCTGAACTCTCTGCATCCCGATGCCAGGGGCACCATTATTACCAATGATCCGGAAAGGCTTTCGGGAATGAGTTATGAGGGACTTGTCAAGTCCATTGCTGTGAAAAAGAGCCAGTGCATCATTAATATTCGCTCCAACCGCATGATGGGCCGACACGGCTTCATGAACGAACTCTTCGATCTCTTCGCCGCGTACGGTGTCTCTGTGGAGATGATCTCAACCAGCGAGGTATCGGTATCACTCACGGTGGACGACAAAAGCTTCAACAACGAGCTGATTCAGGATCTGAAAACTCTTGGTGAGGTTGAGATTGAGCATAACGTAGCAACCATCAGCGTTGTTGGTGATAATCTCCGTATGTCGCGTGGTGTTGCTGGACGAATTTTCAGCGCCTTGAAAAATGTCAATCTCAGAATGATCTCCCAGGGAGCATCGGAGATTAATGTTGGCTTTGTGGTCGAGGAACCAGAGGTCGCAACAGCGGTCAACAATCTCCACAAGGAGTTTTTCTCTGCTCCCGAGGATCATGCAATTTTTGAAACACCGGCAGGAAAACTATAACATCACAAAGGCTTTAACCATAACAATATAAACGAGGCAACAGGCATGGACTATAAAAAAGCCGGTGTCGATATCAGTGCAGGTGAAGAGTTTGTCCGCATGATCAAGCCACAGGTTCGCCAAACCTTTACCCCGGGAGTTATCACCGATATCGGGGCTTTCGGCGGCTTTTTTCTGCCGGATTTTTCGCAGTATAAAAAGCCGGTGCTGGTCAGCAGCATTGATGGGGTGGGCACAAAACTGAAAATTGCCATTGAGCTTGGCCAGTACGACACCGTCGGCTCCTGCCTGGTTAACCACTGTGTCAACGATATTCTTGTTTGTGGGGCAAAGCCGCTCTTCTTTCTTGATTACTATGCCTGCGGCAAACTGACGCCTGAGATTGCCGCCGCTGTTGTGACGGGGATGGTGAATGGCTGCCGTGAAAACGGCTGTGCGCTCATCGGCGGCGAAACTGCCGAGATGCCAGGCCTTTATCAGGATAAGGATTTTGACCTCGCAGGCTCTATTGTCGGGGTGGTTGACCATGAAAAAATCATCAACGGCTCTGCTGTAAGGGAGGGTGACGTGCTGATCGGGCTTCCTTCGACCGGTCTGCACACCAACGGCTACTCTTTGGCCCGAAAAGTGCTTGAGGGTCGCATGAACCAGACTTTTTCGGGACTTGAGTGCACAGCCGGGGAGGCACTCCTGAAGATTCATCGCTCCTATCTTTCAGTCATTGAGCCTTTCTTTGGTTCGCCCGATATCAGGGGGCTGTCGCATATTACCGGGGGCGGTCTCATGGGCAACACCATGCGCATGGTACCTGATGGTTTGACGCTTGATGTTGCATGGAATTCCTGGCCGGAACCAGCCATTTTCGATATTATCCGCAAGGAGGGCAATGTTCCCGAAGAGGATATGCGACGAACATTCAATCTTGGGGTTGGCCTGGTGATGATTATTGAAAAAAATGCAGTAGAGAAGGTGCTCACCACCTTGAAATCTCAGGGGGAAAATGCGTACATTATCGGAAAGGTATCCAGAATCTGATAATCGGGAAGGGTTATGCTGACGTTACTGGCCATTTTGGCGGTGAGCTATGTTATAGGCTCTATTCCTACCAGTCTTATGGCAGGGAAGATGCTCAAGGGGATTGATATCCGCAACTTTGGCAGCGGGAATGCCGGAGGCACCAATGCCTTCAGAGTGCTTGGCTGGAGAGCTGGACTTATTGTCACCCTGATTGATATCAGCAAAGGCATTATTGCTGCAGTCGGAGTTGTTGCCTTTTTTCAGCTTCATCCAATTGGGGCATTTCCTGACATCAATGAAGTTGCCCTGCGCCTTCTTGCCGGAATGAGTGCCGTCATTGGCCACGTCTTTACCCTTTTTGCCGGTTTCAAGGGAGGCAAGGGGGTCAGCACTGCGGCAGGGATGCTGATCGGTATTGCACCGGTAAGCATGTTGATGGTTGTCGGCATATTTCTGCTGACAGTCTATCTTTCGCGACACGTCTCCGTTGCATCCATGCTTGCGGCAATTGCCTTTCCCCTGATTATTGCTATCCGTAAATATATCTTTGAACTTGGCACTGGCCTCGATTATTATATCGGCCTGTTTGATGCACGACTTTTCTTTCATGATAGTCTCGACTATCACCTCATGATTTTCGGGCTCATTGTGGCGCTTGCCATCATCTACACCCACCGTGGCAATATCAGAAGACTGATTTCTGGTACAGAGAGCCGAATTACTTTTGGCAAAAAGTCATAAGCCACAAAGCACCTTTATGAATATTGCTGTTCTGGGGGCAGGAAGCTGGGGAACAACCCTTGCTGTCCTTCTCGCAAAAAAAGGATATCAGGTGCGCCTCTGGGCACATCGACCTGAATTTGCCTTTATGCTCGATGCTGAGCGTCAGAACCTTCGTTATCTCAAGGGAGTTCCATTTCCTGCCACCTTGCAGGTCACTCACCATTTGCCTTTACTGGTCTCCTGGGCAGAGATGATTGTCACTGCG
Source organism: uncultured Chlorobiaceae bacterium (assembly GCA_903859055.1). Taxonomy (GTDB): domain Bacteria; phylum Bacteroidota; class Chlorobiia; order Chlorobiales; family Chlorobiaceae; genus Chlorobium. The sequence goes on from CAIOLC010000223.1 coordinate 17,247, forward strand.
GTACCCTCCCAGGCACTCAGGGAGACAACTCTTGGCTTCAGGGATGTTGTGCTTGACGGCAAAATAGTGGTCAACGTGGCCAAGGGTATCGAAATTGGAACGGGAAAACGAATGTCGGAGGTGTTGCTTGAAGTGCTTTCAGATCTTCAGCCATCCCGGGTTGCCGCACTGTACGGACCAAGCCATGCCGAAGAGGTCTCAAAAGATCAACCCACAACCGTTGTCGCATCGTCAACTTCACTCACCACCGCTGAAACTGTTCAGGAGATCTTCCATACCAACCGCTTCCGCGTCTACGTCAACACCGATATCATCGGAGTTGAAATCGCTGGTTCAGTGAAAAACATCATCGCCATTGCAGCAGGAATTTCTGACGGTTTAGGGTTTGGCGATAATGCCAAGGCGGCCATTATTACCCGGGGACTTGCTGAAATATCAAGACTCTGCATCAAGCTGGGTGGCGATGCTGTCACCATTTCCGGCCTTGCCGGGATTGGAGATCTGGTCGTTACCTGTTTAAGCCGCCATAGCAGAAACCGCTCTGTTGGGGAGGAGATTGGCCGGGGACGCACTCTTGAGGAGATCATCAGCTCAATGAACATGATTGCCGAAGGTGTCCACAGCTCCAGAGCCGTCTATGAGCTGAGCCGTTCAGTTGGCGTTGAAATGCCTATTACCACAGCGGTGTATCAGATGCTTTTTGAGGCAAAGCCCGCCCAGCAGGCTATTTTAGAGCTGATGAACCGCGATCGAAAGCAGGAGCGTGATTAACCTCGTTACTGATGCTTTTTCGGAAACTCATACCAGATCAACTTCCCGCTCCCGGGACGCACCTCTCTCCACGAATCGACAGCCAAATCAATCCGCACCACTCCACTGGTTGCAAGACTATCAATATCACCCTCTGCCAGCAGGTTTGAAAACGAAGTCACGGTGGGGTTGTGTCCGAACAACATGACCGTTTTGTTCGTATCAGCTATCTCCTGAAGAATGGTCAGCAAACGACCCGCGCCTCCCTCGTATATCTCCAGACGCTTCTCAAGACGCTCCTTCGGGTAACCCAGAATGTTACAAAAGATCTTCGCAGTGCTTATTGCTCTCTCAGCAGGGCTTGAAAGAACAAGCTCGGGAACGACACCCTTCTCCTCAAGAAGCTCAGCCATAAAGTGGGCCGCTTTCAGACCAACTTCGTTAAGCTTTCGATCAAAATCCCCGGTATGGGCACCACCCAAACCTGCTTTTGCGTGCCGGACAATGTAGATGGTTTTCATGGCTAATTGAGATGATAACGTTGTTTAAGTTCCATGATTCGACGGTATGACTGGTCAATACGCTCTGGAGTAATAACCTTTCGGGCAAGCAGTGACTTGATGATTTCCGCAGCTTTTAACGCAATAACCGGATCATAAGCGGCGTTATTGCCAAAAACAAGAATATCCACCCCTGCCTCAATGGCCCTCTGAATGGCTGTTTCCAGTCCATAGTGTGCAGCAATAGCTTTCATCTGCATATCATCGCTGATAATCACCCCCTGAAAGCCAAGCTTGCCCCTGAGCAGCCCCTCCAGGGTTGCTTGTGAAAGTGTTGCAGGATAGAGAGGATCAAGCGTGGCATTGAAAACATGCGCCGTCATAATAACATCTCGATAACCGGAGGCAATGAGATCCCTATAAGGTTCCAGCTCTTTTTCTGACCAGGTGGTGGAGACATCGGTAAAATCGAGATGCGTATCAGTGGTTGAACTGCCGTGACCGGGAAAATGTTTCAATGCAGGAATGATCCCTGCCTCGCGATAAATGCCAGAGATCAGTCTGATATTGCTTGTCACCACCGCAGGATCAGAGGAATAACTCCTTTCGAGCTTCCCAATCACCGGATTCTGCTGGTTACTGTTCAGATCTGCCACAGGAGCAAGGTTCATGACAATATGAAGCTCCTTCAGCGTTCGAGCGGTCTGCACTGCGGCTGCGGTGGTACTGTCGGGATTGTTGAGCTGCCCGAGATGTTGCGCGGATACACTGGCAGGAAAGCCTCTCGAAGGGTTAAGCCGATTGACCTTTCCCCCCTCCTGATCGATGGCAATAAAAAGCGGCACCCTCGACTGTTTCTGTAAATCCCGAGTAAGACGGGTAACCTGCTCCGGACTGCTGATGTTCCTGTTATGGGTGCGCGAAGGAAGATCGTACTCAAAAAGCACAACTCCGCCGATATGTCGCTCTTTGATATCGGCGACGATCTCGGGAGAATCTTCAACAGTGCATCCCCTGAAACCGATCATCAGCATCTGCCCGATTTTAATGGTCAGGCTGTCAGTCTGCACAACCCCATAACAAGGCATTGCAATGAGGCATAACAAGAGCAGCAACACCGCAGAGAATAACGACTGTTTCTTCATGGGCACAAACAATTATGCGGAACCCTTCACGACAACCAATTCACTCCCCGACATATCAACAACAACCTCCTCCCCCTCCTGCACTTTTCCAGAAAGAATAAGTTCTGAAATTTTGTTGGTAATCTTGCGCTGCATAACCCTCTTGAGAGGTCGTGCACCAAAAGCGGGATCAAACCCTGCCTCGGAAAGCCAGGCAATCGCAGCCTCTGAAAGCGAGAGAGATATACGCTGGCGCATGGCAGCGGCACGAATATGGTCAAACTGAATCAGCACAATTTTTTTCAGATCTTCCCTGGTGAGCGGGGTAAAGAGGATAACCTCATCTATGCGGTTAAGAAACTCTGGCCGCACCCTTTGCTTCAGTGCCTGAAGGAGTTTTTCCTGCAGACCGGAGAGTATCGACTCGCGGTTGGCCCCGTCTATCCTGGCCATTTCAGACTGGATAAGCTGGGCACCGATGTTGCTCGTCATGATAATGATGGTATTTTTGAAATTCACCGTCCGACCTTTACTGTCGGTCAGGCGACCGTCATCAAGAATCTGCAAAAGAATATTGAAAACATCAGGATGCGCCTTCTCAATTTCGTCAAGCAGAACAACGGAAAATGGCTTGCGCCTCACCGCTTCAGTGAGCTGCCCACCCTCTTCGTAGCCAACATAGCCGGGAGGGGCACCGACCAGACGGCTGACATTATGCGACTCCATATATTCGCTCATGTCGATGCGAATCATGGCATCCTCATCATCAAAAAGGTAGTCTGCAAGAGTGCGGGCCAGCTCGGTTTTCCCCACACCGGTCGGGCCAAGAAAGATAAAGGAGCCTATGGGGCGTTTGTCGTCGCCCATCCCTGCCCGAGAGCGCTTGACCGCATCACTGACGGCGGTGACCGCCTCTTCCTGCCCGATCACCCGTTTATGCAGCTCATCCTCAATCAACAAGAGCTTCTGCCGCTCTGACTGAAGCATTTTACTGAGAGGAATGCCTGTCCATTTCGAGACAATATCCGCAATATCCTCTGCGTCAATCTCCTCTTTCATGATCAGATTGCCTGATGCCTTCTTCTCTTCAATTATTTTCCGGTTCTCCTCCAGCTCTCGCTCAATAGCCACAATTTTTCCATAGCGAATCTCCGCCACTTTGCCATAGTCGCCCTGGCGCTCAAACTCCTCTGACTGCACGCGAAGCTCTTCAAGCTGCCCCTTCAGTGCTCGTGAAGAGTGTATTAGCTCCTTCTCACCATCCCACTTCGCCTTGATAACCGTCTGCTCCTCAACGAGATTTGCAAGCTGTTTTTCTATCTCCTCCAGCCTTTGTTTTGTATCTGCAGTACTCATTATTTTCAGTATTTGATTACAAAGTGTGAATAAGAAATATTGTTGTAAATTTAACCCTTAAAACATTAAATCCACCACAGGATTTTTCTTGAACCCTCTAAAAAGAAACGATGAGCACCACGCAAAAGTTCTCAATCGGCTCACTTTCAATTCCTGACGAAAGCTGCCCGCTTTTTATAGCAGGTCCCTGTCTGATCGAAAACCGCGCCATGGCCATGGAGACGGCTGAAGCGTTGCAACGTATCAGCAAAGAATTGGGAGTTCGTTTTATCTTCAAGGGCTCCTACCGCAAAGCCAATCGCACCTCGGGTTCCTCATTCACCGGTATTGGAGATACCGAGGCACTCGAAGTACTTGCCGAGATTCGCCAGAGCTATAACATGTCGGTCATTACCGATGTTCATGAAACCAGGGATGTAACACATGCTGCCCGTTATGTTGATGTGCTTCAGATCCCGGCATTTCTCTGCCGCCAGACGGAGCTGCTTGTGGCAGCGGGCGAGAGCGGTCTGGCGGTCAACATCAAGAAAGGGCAGTTCATGGCTCCTGATGATATGGCCCTTGCCGCTGCCAAGGTGGTACAGACCGGAAATAACAGGGTCATGCTCACGGAAAGAGGCTCAAGCTTTGGCTATCACAATCTTGTGGTAGATTTCAGGGGGTTGGCCAAAATGGCGGAATCAGGATATCCTGTGCTTTATGATGCAACGCACAGCCTCCAGCTTCCCGGCGCAGGTCAGGGAATTTCAGGAGGAGAACGTCAATACGTGATGCCTCTTGCCCGGGCAGCGGTTGCTGCGGGTGTGGACGGTCTCTTTTTTGAGATTCATCCAAACCCGTCAAAAGCGATGTCCGATGCAGCCACCCAGGTGGCGCTGGGCGATTTTGGAACCATTGTCAAACAACTGCTCCACCTCTACCGGTGTGTGCACTCTCTTCATTCACTTTAAAACATTATACACTCTTGGAAGGTTTTCAATATTTCGGGATGCAGCCATCGCAGGCGGATCCATCATCAAAAATCGATCAGGCTCTGAAAGATGTCCGCGCCCTTGTTTTTCCGGTTGACGGTGTACTGAACGGCAGCAGAATTACCTTTGACAGTAATGGGGGAGAACTCTGCTCAATTTCAGTCAGGGATGCTGTGGCAATAAAGGAGGCGCTGAAACAGGGAATACGCATTGCTGTCGTCTCGGAAAGAGATGCAGAGGGATACCGATCCCTGCTGGAAGCACTCGGCATCCATGATCTTTATCTCAATGGTGAAAAGCCGCTCTTCTCTTATGACGCTTTTCGCCTCCGCCACAATCTTTCCAATGAGGAGTGCGCCTATATCGGCGATGATATCGGTGATATAGCGGTTCTCTCAAAAGTTGGACTTCCTGCGACAGCAATTGATGGAGCAAATTATCTCAGAAACCGGGTCGGCTACATATCGGGATTTGAAGGGGGGAATGGGTGCATAAGAGAGTTGGTAGAGATGATTCTCATCCGGCAAGGCAAATGGCCCTACCTTGAAACCATTGAGGCCGATGAGTAAAGCGTGATGGTTATCTCACTTCAGCAACAAGCTCCTGAGAGAGATGGATTCAGGAGCCGGGCTGTTTCGGCAAGCGAGAGCATACCCACAATATTGGTGCCATGGTTCGGTTCAACATGCACATCTCCACGATACTCCATACCCTGGTCAAGCACTGCCTCCAGCGCGGCAATCTTCCCCAGCAAACTGTATGCGGCCGATTGCGGGGTTGAACAGGCGACAGGGGGATTTTTCTCTCCATGCAGAGAGTACCCGTCAGGAAGTTGCCATGTATCGGGATAGTCATGCCAGTGTGTCATTGAAGCACCAAAACGGGCCAGATGGTCAGGAAATGCTGACTTTGGGTTCAACGTCATCAGAATGCTTGCGATCAACGCATTTCCCAAAGCATGAGCAAGAATCGTCAGAGTATCGAAAGAGGGCTTGACCACCATCTCAGCGGAGAGCCCTTCTGGAGTCTTCAGCCATGTGCGTCCCTTGCCTTGCTGGATCCTGAGCCCGATCTCCACAAGATCTCTCTTTGGATCAAGATGATTTTTTCTGCATCCCGACCGTGTGGTCATCACACTGATCTGCGGCACTGGCACATAAATATACCGACCCTGCAGATGAACAGCAAGCAACCCCTCACCAGCAAAAAGGGAGGCGGGCTGTGCAGCAACCGGACGCTGGCTCGCAAAAAATCCATAGCTCATGCCACTCCGCTGATCAAGATAGCGTGCCACAATTCGTTGGTAAAACGGACTCCGATAGTCGAGACCGCTGGTAGAAGTATGCGTCAAGAGAGAGGCGTTCTTGCTCCACAGGGCACTGCACTGCATGAAATCTGCCGCAACGGCTTCAAACTCCGGCGTTGCGGTCAGCAACGCTCCATGCTCAATATCAAGCTCTTCTGCTCTTGGGGGAACAACCTGTGCCGTCAGCTTCGGTACCAGCGTGTTGCGCACATCCTCCTTCAGTGGATACGGGGTATTAAAGGTGACAACACCGCCATTCATGGTACAAATGGTCCATGAGCGATCGGTTACAAAAATAAGGATATGCACCATATCACGGGCAAGGCGGCCCACAATGGCATCAAGTCGTTCCTGGGGAAGCGACTGGGTGGTAAGCGGCGCAGGCTCGTCGTAAATACCGACAATAATGTTGTTGTAAAGCGTTGTCACCCTGTTGATTGCGAGCAGATCGTCAGGGAAATAACCCGGCGCAAGGATAACGGTGCCAGGTGTAAATCTGCCGTCATCACCCGATGCCTCATCTGCTGAAAGAACAGCTATACCAAGCGACTGCATAACCGCAACAAGGGCGATGCAAAACTGCTCAAGCCGAAGCGAAAGTGCTGGTGCCGGATAAAGCACCGGACGGAGCCTGCCACACATCTCCTCAATGCTCATTGGAGTATCCAGAGGAATACCGAGCAGGTCGTGGAGGAAGCCTGAGCTGATGCTGTTACTCATGAAACTGTTTCAAGCAGATTGATTCAGAAAGATAATCGTACGGCTACTGGCCAAAATTATGCTCGCGCCCCCAAAGCAGCTTGGAACGCAAAATCTCGCTGTAATTCCGACCTTCGTTGGCAACAAGATTAATCTCGACAGGTGATTTCCTGACCACAATATTCTCGTGTGGTACCAGCAATTTTTTCAGATTTCCATCGCAGTTCAGAGGGAAAAAGCCGTCGGGGGCATCAACCGAGACCTCAATAATTTTCTCATCACTGATAACAATGGGCCGTACGGTCAGCATGTGCGGGCATATTGGGGTGATAACGAAGACGTTTGATTTTGGAGCAATGATCGGGCCACCTGCAGACATGGAGTAGGCTGTTGAACCGGTCGAGGTGGCAATAATGATACCATCGGCGCGGTATGAGCTGAGCAACTCTCCATCCAGCTTGATAATAAATGTCGGAATACGGGGATAGGCTCCTTTTTCGATCACCACATCATTCAGTGCCCTGAGATGTTGTAGTGCATGATCAAGAGTGACGGTTACTTCAAGTTGTGAACGGGTATGAATCGAGTAGACTCCATTCAAGACCATCTCTATCGCGGAAAACATCTCTGCCTGGGTAAACTCTGTCAGAAAGCCGAGATAGCCGACATTCACCCCGATCACCGGCTTTGTCACCGCATAATGTGAAGTAAACAGCAGCGTTCCATCACCCCCGAGTGACAAAAAGGCATCACATTGTGCACTGAGATCCTCAATTGAAGCGGCATTGTCGAGATGCAGCTTTTCAGCGGAGAGCGCTTCAAAAACGTAATCAATATGACGTTCATCCAGCCATGCGGCAACTTTTTTGGCGAGATCCAGGGCGCTCTCCCTTGAAACATTAACAACAATCCCGAATTTCATGACCGGTTCATCTCTTTAAGGGTTTGATAAAGCCGATTGGCCTCACTGAAACGCGACTCAAGCTGTGCGAGATCGAGTTGCCTCACCTCCAAAGCTAACCGGGCAAGTTCTGTCGAAAAATGTTCAAGCTCATCGGCAATGTTGTCGCTGTTGGTGGCAACAATATCGCGCCAGATCTCCCATGAGCTGCCTGCAAGCCTTGCAAGGGTGGCAAAACCCGGGCCTGATGACGCGAGCGACTCCCCGCAATAGCCGATCAGCAGCGTTGAGAGCAATTGCGGGAGATGGCTTATTCTGGCAATCACACGGTCATGTTCATCGGGTGTTATGGAGAGCGTTGTGCATCCTGCCGATTCAAGCAACCTGACCAGAAAGCGCCCTTTTTCTGTTGCAAGCAGACCACTTTCGTCACAAAAGATAAGACGTCGGCCACGCAGAAGCTCTTCATGGCTTTCGTGGTAGCCTTTCTGCTCCTTGCCTGCCATGGGATGCATGCCGATAAAGGGAAGCGCAAGCTCCCTGGCTCTCCGGGCTATAAGCGACTTGGTGCTCGACACATCGCTCACCAGCGTTGAGGGAGGGGCAAACTGCTTTATCTCATCCAGAAGCGCAATATTCACTTCAACCGGAGCCGAAAGAATCAGCAAATCCGCACTGTAAAGAGTTTTTTTATCCTCGATAAAAAGGTCAAGCCCCAGCTCTTTGACACGGCAACGGTCACTCTCGGTAAAGTTGGGATCAAACCCCTGAAAGCGAATAGAGTGCTCGCCAGCAAGTGGCGAACTCTTTATTGCCCGCAAGAGTGACATGCCAATCAATCCAAGGCCAATAAAGGAGATGCTCCTGATCGGTGATTCCACCATCATCCCCTTCAGTTTTGCTTGTTTGCCCGACTTCCCGGAGCATCTATCGGTAAACCCTCCTTGCAGAGTGGGCACTCCTCTGGAGCATAGCTGATCACCTCCATCAAAAGAGCCGAAAATTGGTCATCCGCAAGCTTCACTCGCCCATTGCTGCGGTCGACCACTGAGCCAACTCCGACAAGCGAAGCTCCTGCAGCGTTGATGAGCGCAATAACCTCTGATACAGAACCCCCGGTGGTTATCACATCCTCAATCACCAGCACTCGCTCACCCGGTTCAAGGCTGAATCCACGCCGGATCGTCATCGCTCCATCTTTACGCTCGGCAAAAATAGTCTTGACACCGAGCTGACGACCGACCTCTGTGCCTACAACAATGCCACCAATGGCAGGGGAGATAACGGTTTGAATACCTTTACCGACAAAATTGCCAGCAATCCTGCTGCAAACCGCAGATAAATGCTCTGGATAC
>CAIOLC010000224.1 GCA_903859055.1 uncultured Chlorobiaceae bacterium
CTCAATCCGAATAACAAAGCAAAATCAAAAGCTGAATCAAAGGCTCAAGGAGAATTATTTGTTTTTGGGGCTACAGCTCTATAGTGCCTGACAGGAGACCACCGCTTTTTGAAAAGCTGACGAAGGTTCGAGTTTCCAGAATACGATATCCCTGATACTGGCAAAGGAGAGCTACTGGAGCATTCTGAGGAAACGGCAACTCTCCGGGATTTCCGGATAGTTCAGTGTACTGGCTTTGACATGGTCTGACAGTTTCAAACGAACTGAAAGTTGCGTATTATACCCACAAGAGAGATAGACATAAGTGCGGGATAATACTGTTCCAATAAAAAATACTGGCCAAGGACGATGAGGGGTAAAATATTGATTAAATTTCGTCAGTTGATCTCTGGATATAACTGATGATAAAAGTGAGTATGACTTATTAGATGTCGAAATTTTCGACTTCAACAAAAGGGGTGAAGTAAAACAACAGTGCCTATCTCTTTTTTTGGAAAACCGTCCAGCGTAAATCCCGGAACTGATTGCAGCAGAAGGCCCGAATGGTTCAGGAAAAACAAGCATAATAATAATGAAAAGCATTCCTCATCCAATTCAATATCAAGGAAGCAAGCGTAACTTAGCCCACGTGATTTTGCGCTATATACCAAAAAATGTCGATTGCCTGATTGAGCCATTTGCAGGCTCTGCCGCAATCACTATTGCTGCTGCCACTCGTCAGTTGGCAAACGGCTATCTCATCAATGATCTGAACAGGCCATTAGCCGAGTTATTGCGTTTAATTGTTGAATTTCCAGTCGATACTGCATCATTCTACGAGAAGGTATGGAATGAGCAGCATGGCGACTCCGTGGAACACTACAACAGGATTCGTGCAGAGTTCAACCGTACACAAGACCCGCGCCTTTTCCTCTATTTATTGGCAAGATGCGTCAAAGGTTCTGTTCGATACAATGCTGACGGGATGTTCAATCAAAGCCCTGACAAACGACGTCATGGAACCCAACCTCAAACCATGCGTTCAAATATTTATGGTGTCTCTGCCTTGCTTAAAAATAAGACTGGATTCTCCTCTCTGGATTTCAGGGAAATATTGGCAAAAGCTGAAAAGAACGATCTTGTGTATATGGACCCGCCCTACCAAGGAGTATGCGGGGATCGTGATTCCCGTTATCTTTCCGGCATTGATCATGAAGAATTTATCACTGCTCTTATTGAGCTGAACAGATGCGAAATCTCCTATATCGTCAGCTATGACGGGCGCAGAGGGGATAAAACATTTGGAATGTTACTACCTGAATTCCTCGAACTTACTCGCATTGAACTTGATGCAGGACGTTCGAGCCAGGCGACGTTACTTGGACGTGATGAAGTTACCTTTGAATCCTTATACCTTTCGCCCTCATTGACAGCGAAGCTCAATCACCAGCCATCCGATTACCATCAACTGAAGATGCAGCAATACGCTCTGCCTGAACCTCATCTCGAATATGCCTGAACTCCCAAAAGCTTTTATTGATCGCTGCCACTCAGTGACTCCTAAACGCCCCAAAACGGTCATTGACCATATTCTGGAACATGGCTTTATCACAACGGAGGATTTAAAGGAAATCTATGGGTATAACCATCCACCAAGAGCCGTGCGAGATGTGCGTGAATACGGTATTTCCCTGACAACGTTCAGCGTTACTGGTTCCGATGGTCGCAAAATAGCTGCCTATCGTTTCGGCGATGTAGAAGCAAAAAGATTTACAAAAATATCAGGCAGAACAGGTCTATCAAAGAAAATCAAGGATGCCCTGACTGAAAAATATGGCTGTAAATGTTTCATTTATCTTGAAGAGATCGATAAAAGCGAATTGCAAATTGATCATCGCGTTCCTTATGAAGTCGGTGGAGAAGGCACGGAACATAACCCTGATGATTTCATGCTGCTTTCCGGCTCAGCAAACCGTGCAAAATCGTGGTCGTGTGGACATTGTGAGAATTGGAACAACAGCAAGGAGAAAACAATCTGCCTGTCCTGTTATTGGGCATACCCGGAAAACTACACTCATATTGCCATGCGCCAGCTCAGACGACTGGATCTTGTTTGGCAAGGTGATGAAATAGCCATTTACGAACAACTGAAGGCAGAGGCACACTCCCTCGAAAAAGAGATACCGGCATTCGTAAAGGAAATTCTTGAGAAAGAGATTGGCCGGAAACATACCTGAGCGGGTTGTGGCAAGAGACATGAAGCTCCATTCATCGGCAAAGGTGGTTTGGCAAAACAAACTTTCCGAAAGCCGATGTCAGGAAGGTACTGACTCCCTCTTCTGATCGTATGAAAAAATTGATTGATGACCCGGAGAGTTTCTATACACCTAAAAAACGCCCATCAGGCCATGACATCAGTGACGCGTTTGGCAAAGATAACGGTGGAGCAATTCCTTCAAATCTTCTCTCGATACCGAATACCGAGAGCAACTCGAGCTTGAGACTGTCGGTAATGATGATTACTGCTTGTATTTGAGCTAATTCCATTCAC
>CAIOLC010000225.1 GCA_903859055.1 uncultured Chlorobiaceae bacterium
TTAATAATATATTATAATTAAGTATCTCTCTATTTATTTTTACAGAAATATCAATAGAGAGATACTTATACTTCGGCTTTATAGGTGTAAGTATCTCTCTATTAAATACTTAAATAAAAATCTTGTATTAATAGATATAATATATAATTACAACGATGAATGATAAGTATAATTAGTCGTGATGCCTACTCATTACCCATTAATATTTATCGATTATCAAGGGATAATGAGTAGGATTTCGCTAGTGATATATCATCGTGAAGAATTGTTCTATGCTCTGTTGTTCTGATTCTTGACCTTCAATAATCTCAAATGTAAGATTATGAGCATGTTGGTTTGACAAAGATATAACAGCTACTTCGGCAACATTACTTCTCCGTATAGAGCCTGTTGAAATGGTGTCACCAGTGCCAAAAATCAGTGCGTGCTGCAGCGGCAACCCGTCAGTCAAGCCACCTGGTCGAAGAATCGTGTAAGAATATCCTGGTTCTGAAAAGAGTCTGCGCACCTCATTTTCAGCTTCCAGCTTCATTGTCAGCACCTGACCATATTTGTTCAGGGGGTGTTCCGGTTTTGTGACCGCGAGTGAGCTGACAAGAATAAAATGTTTTATCCCTTGCTCTTTAGCTATTTTTGCCAATCGGATGATGCCATCACGATCGATCTCCGAAGGTGGAGGAGAGGCCGGGTCAGTGACATTACCTCCCACAGCACAGATAATCGCCTCTGCATGGCTCACGGCGGCCTCGATCTCTTCAGGATTTTCAAGGGTGCCAAGAGTGAGTTTATCAACTATTTCCGGTCCAAAAAGCTCTATGGCTTTTGCGCCGGATCTGACAAAAAGATGGTAGTCAATGTGATGCGCTTGCAGGCGCTTGACCACCCATAGGCCCGTTCGTCCGGTTGCGCCAGCGACAAGTACCGTAGCGTTAAAATTTTTCATAGTATGTATTGATGTTGCGTTATTCTCTCAGAAAGAGATGAAAAATGAGAAGGTTATTTGTTCAAAAATTGCCGCATCCCCCCCTCAGAATGCCTTGAAGCTGAAGGGGATGCTGATGAAGAGAGTGTTACAGATTTAGCCGGTGATTGCAAGTATTGTAACCACGTTACTGGTAAATCGGTTCAGTGAAAGCCTTCCGTATCCGACCGGTTACCGCACACGGACCTTGAACTTGTTCATGGAAAGAGGGAAAACTTTACATTGATTGCCATGGTCAGATCAACCAGTGCATGCAGCAGAATGACGGTTCTGATATCGCGATACCAGAAAAAACTGAGTGCCCAGCTTCCGGCAAGCAGCAATTGAATAGGCATAAAAAACGGCTTGTATGGACTTGTCTGAACAACATGTTGCGGCATGATATTAATCCAGAAGAGACCGTGAATCAGCCCGCTGTAAACCACAAAGCAGATAAAACCCGCAAAGAAGATGACCCAGGCACTCTGCGTTCTTTTGCTGGCGAGAGCTGTCCCAAGACGAAAAACAGCATAAAACATGAAGGTTTCTGCTATCCCGTTACAAACACTGAAAATCACCACAGTCAGAAGGTCAAGCGGGCGCCCCCCATCGGTGGTAGAGTGGGAGTAGACCCAGGCATTGATGGCAATCACGACAAACGAAGCAACCATCAGCACCACTCTTCTGGTGTCAAACTCCCGGTTAAAGGTGAAGATATCTTTTCTGAAAAAGAGAAGGCCCACCAGAAATGCCAGGGTCCAGTAAGCATAAATCATCATTGGTATCGACATAGTGCAAGAGGGGATTAAGGTTATGGAAAAGAGTCTGTATGGTGAGCGAAAGCTTCTGCATAATAGGAGCTGCGGACAAATGGTGCTGACTGGACGTAGCGAAACCCTGCGCTCTCTGCAATCATTTTGTACTGTTCAAACTCCTCAGGGGTGATATAACGTTCTACCGGGAGGTGTTGCGATGATGGTTGCAGGTACTGCCCAATAGTCACCATATCGCATCCATGCCTTACAAGATCGTGAAGTGATCTGGTGATTTCTTCCGCAGTTTCCCCCATACCAACCATCAAACCGGATTTTGTTGTCAATCCGTGGAGCTTTTTCGCCCGCTTCAGAAGCTGAAGTGAGGCCGAATAACTTGCCTGAGGGCGCACCTTTGAATAGAGAGAGGGGACAGTTTCAATATTATGGTTCAGAACTTCGGGCGCTTCGGCCATCAAGAGGTCAAGAGCCGATTCGTTACCCTGAAAATCAGGGATGAGGCATTCAAGAGTGGTTGGAGGGGCGACCTTCCGGATAGCTTGTAACGTCTCAACCCACTGTTGTGCCCCGCCATCAGCCAGATCATCACGGTTGACGCTGGTCAGTACCGCATGCTTGAGACGCATGGATTGCACCGCACGTGCAATTTTTTCGGGTTCATCAGGATCAAGTACTGGCGGACTTTCATCCTTGCCAACCGCACAGAAGCGACACGATCGTGTACAGACATTGCCGAGCAGAAGGAAGGTTGCGGTACCTCGAGACCAGCACTCCTGCAGGTTGGGGCACATTGCTGAACGGCAAACTGTATTGAGGCTGTGCTCTCCAAGGAGTTGACGCGTCACGGCAAATGATGCTCCTGAAGCCATTTTAATTTTCAGCCACTCCGGCTTTCTTCCCGCACCATCTCCCATATCATTCACTATTATTTTTACATGAACCCTAATTTACTAAAAAAATCAAAGGCATACCGATGCTCTTCGCACTTGCAATGCAGCAAAAATAATCGGGACAACGAGATGACTCTACAAGAAATAAATAAAAAAGCACCCGAGCCATAGGCTACAGGTGCTTCTTTATTAAAATGACAACAAGAGGAATTTCGCGTTCTTACCCCTCGACCTCATCCTTTAATGCTTTGCCAGGTTTGAATTTGACAACTTTCTTTGCTGAAATGGCAATAACCTCGCCAGTCTTTGGATTACGACCCTGCCGCTCTGCTCTTTCAACCACAGAAAATGTACCGAATCCAACAAGAGGCACATCAACGCCGTTTTTCAACGATTCAGAAACCACAGCAATGAAGGCCTTAAGCGCACGATCAGCGTCAACTTTGGTCAGCTTCGCCTGTTCGGCAATTTTCTCTACTAATTCAGTTTTTGACATAGGGAGATAATTTATATGGTTGAAAAAAAAGCGGTTATTAAAAATGGTCATTACAGCTACCACAAGAAGAAAAAAGTTCTCCTTGTGATATACAGCAAGAATCAGGAGCCTGGGTAAACATCCAGAATGGATTTCCCTTAAAAAACGCAATATTTTCAGCTTTTCCAAGCATATCCAATATGTAGAGCTTAAATATACGTTTTTTGTGGCTGCCTCTTTTTTCGCTCTTTGACTCATGCTTCACCGTGAAATATTTTTGTTGTATTCATTGTACTCTTTTTTTGACAAAAATAGTTTCCTCTCTCATATTTTGACTGATAATTTTAAACGATAAATGACTTTAGACTTGCAGAAGCATATTCTATCGTTGTGGCAATACTTTTTCATTGTATGTTCAGTGATGAGTGGTTGAATATCTTGTTCTATGGTCTCACGCCAATACTGATGATGATCACCAGTATCACCGTATAAAAGTATGAAAAAGTCAAAACCATACCGGATATTGAGCTTGCTGCTTCCCCCGAAATATCTGGCCGGATTGTTTGCTTTTATGATGGCTATTTTTCTTGGGACGACACTTTTGGAGTATCAATACAGAAAGTCGGAAATTGAGCATCTTATGCGTGAAGAGGCTGTACTGCTTCTTCATGCACTGAAAGAGGGTGCTGAAAATGCGATTTCGGGTTACAATGAGAACAGTTCATTGCTTGTTGGAAGCCTCATTGATCAACTCCACCTGCTTGACCGGATTGATAAAAAAACAGCACTCACCTCTTCAGAGCTTTCGGAAATTGCAGGTTCTGGTGGATTATACCGCATCAATATTTTTGATCGTCACGGAAAAAGAGTTGCCTTCAATACTCCTGACGATCATGAACCGGTTGATCCTCCCAGGAATCCGTTAGTTCAGTTAAAGCCAATATTTTCTGGTGCAAAAGACTCTATGGTCATTGGTATCAGGGAGAGTAGATCAAAAAGGGGTTCTCGCTTGATTGCTGCGGTTGCCAGGAGCCGTGGTGGCGCTATCGTTGGCAATATTGATGCATCAAGACTTATAACCCTTCGACGTCAACTCGGCGTTGGAAGGCTTATTCAGAGAATTGGGGCAGATACAACAGGTATTGATTATATCATCTTGCAGGATAGTTCGGCGATTCTTGCGGCTACTCCCAATGTAACTGGTGTTGAGAGTATTCAGAGTGATTCGGTTCTTTCAAAGGCACTTCTTCAACATGAAGCAGTCACGCGATGGAGCACCTTTGATGGAAGAAAAGTGTTTGAGGTGGTCAAGCCTTTGATGTACAACAATATCAATGTCGGTCTGCTCCGGATAGGGCTTAAAACAGACCATTTCATAGCGGCACAGGGAAAATTGCGCAACAGATTCATCATGTTTTTGGGCATAGGTGGATTCAGTACTCTCATTCTCTTCAATCTGGTGATGACGCGCCGTAACGAGGTGCTTATGAAGCAGGCCTACAAGCGTGTTCAGACATTTTCCTCAACGATATTGGAGAGTATGGCGGATGCCGTTGTTGTGGTCAATGACGAAAATTGCATCACGTTGCTGAACAGTGCTGCAGAGCGGCTTTTGGGGCTTACTTTCGAAAATGTGGCGGGTAAACCTGTTGAGGAAGTTCTTCCGGATATTGCAGATTTTCTGAGAGTAGTCATGCTTGAGCAATCTCAGACGCTCAACAAGGAGTTAGAGATGATTATTCATGGACAAAAGCTCTTACTGTCAATTCAAGTCACTCTTGTTTCTGATAATGAGAGCAGAGGGAAAGGCGCTCTGGCGGTCGTGCATGATTTAACTGAACAGCGTTCCTTGCAGAGAATTATTTCCCGTCAGGAAAAGCTTTCGGCCATGGGCGAGCTTGCCTCAGGGGTTGCCCATGAAATAAGAAATCCTTTGAATGCCATCGGAGTTATAGCTCAACGTCTTGATATTGAATTTTCTCCGAGAGCCGATGAAGATGAATTTCATCAGCTTCTCCGTGCGGTTGTCTCTGAAGTTCACCGTGTCAACGCCATTATTCAACGGTTTCTGCAATTTGCCACTCCAGCGCCGCTGATGATGGTTAAAACTGATATCAAGAATTTTCTCTTATCCTATCGCCCTCTGCTGGAGAGTGAGTCCGAGGCTAAAAATATCAAGTTTTCCTTGCAGCTTGAGAGTGCTCCAATGGTACTACTTGATCATGAAAAGATGCAGCAAGTGTTACTCAACATCGTTCAAAACGGTGTTGAGGCAACCAGTTCAGGGGGGATCATTGCCATAAAGCTGTTTTGTCGCAAAGATGAGGCGGTCATTGAGCTTTCTGATAGCGGTTCTGGTATTTCCGAGGGTGATATGTCACAGATTTTTAATCTCTATTTTACGACAAAAGAGAATGGAACAGGTCTGGGACTGAGTATCGCTAACCAGATTATTCAGTTACATGGCGGACTTATTGAGGTTGAAAGTATCAGGTTGCACGGCACCCTTTTCAGGATTGTGCTGCCACTGGCATAATTGAATGATTGATAAAAAATGGATCACAACATGATAGATTACACGATTCTTGTCGTTGAGGATGAAAAGGTGCAACTGGAGAGCCTTGCCGGTTTTTTGAGAAAACTTGGTTACCAAGTAGTACAATCATCACAGCCTGTTGATGCGCTTCAAGTGGCAAGGGAGCAGACTGTGGATATTGTCCTCACCGATTTTAAAATGCCCGGGATGACGGGTGTTCAGCTTCTTGAAAAGCTGAAGCAGGTCAATCCCGATATTGATGTTATCATCATGACGGCCTATGGCAGTGTAGAATCGGCCACAGATGCGATGAAGCTTGGCGCGGTAGACTACATTACCAAACCGATTGACCTGCAACAACTCAAGGTGATGGTTCGCAATACTCTTGAACGGAAAATTCTTGTCAGGGAGAACCGATTGCTGCGCCAGCAGCTTTTAGAACGTTTCAGTTTTGATGGTATTGTATCCTGCTCTTCAGCGATGAGCCAGGTGTTAAACATTGCTGGCCGAGTGGCCTCCAGCAATGCAACAGTGTTGATTACCGGTGAAACTGGAACAGGAAAGGAGTTGATCGCCAAAGCGGTGCATTATGCCAGTCCCCGGTGCGAAAAACCCTTTCTTGCCGTCAATTGTGCAGCACTTTCTGAAAATCTGCTCGAAAGTGAACTGTTCGGCCACGAAAAAGGTGCCTTTACCGGTGCGGATCGTCAGCGGAAAGGACGATTTGAGACGGCTGAAGGGGGCACACTCTTTATTGATGAGGTTGGGGAGATGCCCCTCTCCCTTCAAGTAAAGCTGCTCAGGGTATTGCAGGAAAAATCGTTCGAAAGAGTTGGAAGTTCTGTGCCGATTGCAGCAAATGTTCGCCTTGTGGCTGCCACCAACCGCGATTTGGAAGCTATGGTCGGCGCAGGGTTGTTTCGCGAAGATTTTTATTATCGACTGAATGTTGTAGGAATTCGCATTCCCCCTTTGCGGGAACGTCGGGAGGATATACCACTGCTGGTTGATGCTTTTGTGCTGCGCATTGCCGCAGAAAATGAAAAACTGGTTAAAGGAGTTTCGCGGGAGGTGATGGATGCGCTCATGAAATACGCATGGCCCGGAAATGTGCGTGAACTGGAAAATGTAATTCAACAATCAGTTGTTTTGTGCCGTGAGAATATTATTACGACAGAAGATCTCCCGCCACGGGTACAGGCACTTCGCTTTGAAAAA
>CAIOLC010000226.1 GCA_903859055.1 uncultured Chlorobiaceae bacterium
GTATCGGTGTCGATATCATCGCCGAAGATGTGAGCAACAGGGGCAGAATAGACCTGACACTGAAGACCGAAGGGAAAACCTTTCTCTTTGAGTTCAAGGTAACCGCAACGGAGCCGCTTGAGCAGATCAGGAAGATGAAATATTACGAGAAATATACCGGTGAACGGTACCTGATTGGCATCGTTTTTGACCCCGGGGCAAGGAATGTCAGCAAGTTTGAATGGGTGAAGATTTGAGGAAAGTTGTCAGCGGTCAGTGGTTTGTGGACAAGTATCGGCTGAGCGGCCTTGCTCAAAAAAAATTTTCTAGCCTCCCCATGTCAGTTCTACCTTGTCGAGTGAGCTCTCTTTTTCAGAGTTCCAGATATCAGGGGATCAGATTTTCAGGAAGAAAAAAGACTGGAACGAATCACTCCACCTGGTATTTCAGCAGCCCCGCATAGGAGTTCCCATGACCATAGTTGGCAAACACCCCTGCCTCCCCCGGCAAAAGGGTAACATCACCAGTAAAATAGCCACTCTTCAGCAGCAAATGCGCTACAGGTTTTGAATGCTGGGTAATCATCATCTTTTGTGCGCCATCCGATTTGAGCCTGAAACGCACCAGCTTTCCGGCAGTCAAAACACCACGTAATGGCTCAACCAGCACAACATGGCGCGCATAATAGTCAGTAAAGGCATAGGGAAACCCTTGCGGATACGCTGCAACCTCAGAAAAAGTGATATTATACGATATGGCATCACTGCTTTTGGTATCGGTTGACTTTTCTGCCACAAACACTGTCGCCACATAATCTCCGGCTTTTGGAGCTGAAAAGAGGAGTTTCAAATGGTTGTCTGGCTGACGAAGCTGCAGGGCCCATGCACCCTTGACCTCTTTTGAGCCAGCACGCAGGCGACCGCTCAACTGCTGCACATTCGCTCCAAAATCAAACTCGAAGGGTGATGCAACTCTCTCAAGGTGTACACGGGAATGCTTCGATATATCCACACCAAGATCAACCATTCCTGGAGGCACTGATGCCATGGCAAGAAACGCATTGAGATTTACAGGGCTCTGCAAAAGCTGCCACGTCGGATTTTCAGGAAAATGGCTGGTGATAAAAAGCTGTGGATCCACAAGAAAATAGTTCCATGTGCCGCTCTTTCTTGAAAAGTGGCGAGAGTCATCGATTGAACCCGCATCCCATGTAGAATCAAGCAGGTACCAGCAACCATCAAGGTTCACAGCATTCCAGGCATGATTGGGCTCCCCCGCTGTCATCACACCGACAGCATAGCCATATCCTTTGGCATAACCATCAACTTTCTCAATCTGCAACCCGGCAACACGCCCCATCTCCTGAAGCAACGCAGAGTACCCGTCGCAGACACCCTTGCCCCGATGAAAGGTGTTGGCTGCCCCAACAGCATTGCGCAAATCACCGGAAAAATAGGCATCAACATCATACTCGATATACCTCGTGACCCACCTGTAGAGAGCATAAAGCCGAGCCAGATCACTTGGCAAACCAACCGTAAGTTTTTGTGCTACTACCGCTAACGAACTCCCGCCCGGATATCCCACAGCGCTGACACGGCGGTCAACCTCCGCAGAAAAAGAGCGGACACTCTTGCGCAACGCTGCATTTGACTGAGGATAAGCGCGAGTGATTGAGGCATTGGCCTGCGCTGATGGCTCCAGAGTTTTGGCGGGAGCAGCTTGTACTGCCTGCGCTGTTGTTTGCCCCATGACTGACAGGGTTATTGCAAAAAACAGTGTGTATTGGAGAATTCGATTCATCGAATGAATGCAAAAAAGTGGTCAGGTTTCCGAACATTTTATTGTGGTGCTCAACTTTTCTGAAGCAAGGTAACTTACTTTCCGGCACGAATCAACTTGCCTTCTGGTTTTCTCTTCCCTCTTGACTACATTGTCTGCTCAGGAGCACCGCACCTTCAGACAAACGAACAACCGAGATCTCTTTGACCAGGACAAGCCAGAGCACAATACCTGAAGATGGCATCAACAGGAGAGAGGGCGCAGAACTTATAGCCCCTGCCGGCGATATGACCTGCCTGGTCACTGCCCTGAAGGCAGGAGCAGATGCCATTTACATTGGAGCTGACGGGTATAACATGCGTGCCGGGAGCAGCAATTTTACCTCAGCCGATTTTCCGACAGTCAAAGCACTCTGCACTCAATACAATACAAAAATATACCTGGCTCTGAATACCATTATCTACGATGGTGAATTGAAAAAGATGGCACAGAGTGTTACTGCGGCCAAAGCGGCAGGGATTGATGCCGTGATCTGCTCTGACATGGCTGTTATCGAAGAGTGCCGCCGACAGCAGATGCCGTTTCATATCTCCACTCAGGCCTCCGTCAGTAATTACAGTGCCGTCAAGTTTTATGCGGCTCTCGGAGCAAAAATGGTTGTACTGGCTCGTGAGCTGACACTGGAACAGGTTCGGCGCATCAGCTCACAAATTATAAACGACGGCCTTGCTGTTCGCCTTGAATGCTTTGTTCATGGAGCCATGTGTGTGGCAGTCTCCGGTCGCTGCTTTATGTCGCAGGATCTCTTTGGCCGTTCGGCAAACCGTGGGCAATGTGTGCAGCCCTGCCGCAGAGAGTATCTTGTTACTGATCCGGAAGAGAATGAGGAGCTTGCACTGGGCACCGATTATGTGATGAGTCCGAAAGATCTCTGCGCGATTGAGTTTCTTGATGTGCTCATGGATGCTGGAATCAGCGGCTTCAAAATTGAGGGAAGGAGCCGCAGCCCTGAATATGTGCAGACAACGACCAGTGCATATCGTCAGGCACTTGACCTCTGCATTTGCCATCGGAGTGAGCCGGAGTTCCGAAGCAGCTACGGCGAATTGACCATGAGGCTCAAAGATGAACTGGCCCAGGTCTATAACCGTGGCTTCTCGGAGGGGTTTTATTTTGGCAAACCTCTGGAGGCATGGACAAGGGAGTATGGCTCCCTTGCACAGGAGAAGAAGACCTATATCGGAGAGATTAAGAAATACTATCCGAAAGCTGGAGTGGCCGAGTTGTTTATTTACGCCAGAGGGCTCAAACGGGGCGACAAGCTCTCTATTCTGGGGCCTAAAACAGGTGCTGTCACGGTCATGGCTGATGCTTTATTCACCAACGACCTGCCGGATACCGATGCTGTGAAGGGAGACAACGTCACCATCAAGTGCCCGCCAGTGCGGAAAAACGACAAGGTCTATCTGTTGGAAAAAAGGAGATAAGGAAAGGTAACGAAGCTTTTCAATTGCCGCCGACTTTTGTGTACCTTTCGCTGAGAGACGATTGTCACACTGAAACAGAAATGCTCTGCAATGGCTGAAAACAGGACAGTGAGCGATGATTTACAAAGTCATTTCCAAAAAAGAGTTCAGGGCATTTGTTGATGCACTTGTCAGCAACAACCGCTCTTATGGACCACAGCAGGTTGAGACCGACAGAAATGGAAATCCTGTCTATCAGTTTAAACCGGTACAATCGGTTGAC
>CAIOLC010000227.1 GCA_903859055.1 uncultured Chlorobiaceae bacterium
AGTCAGTGAACCGCAAAAGAGTCAGGTAAAATCTTTTCTTGAAGAACTTCATGCCAGCCCTTCGATTTCAGAAAGCTCGCATAACATTAAGAAGTTAAAAGGAGAAAAGAAAAAGGGTGACTTTTTCAGAATCCGCTTCGGAGAATACAGATTGGGATATGAAAAAAGAGAAGACGAAATAATCATATATCGTATTCTGCACAGAAAGGAAATTTATAGGTATTTTCCATAAGGTAATCGCAAACTTAAAGCCTAACCATCAGTTGCAGTTGACGCTCTACGGCGCACCTGAACTTTGTGTTATACGGACGATGTAAAGGAAAAGAAAGCCCATGAAAAATCAAGACCTGAAAACAAAAGCCCGAATATTGGTTTTCATTATTGAGCAGGGGGGAGATATTGGACGACTATCTCCATCCCAGCCAGAAGGTATACCCTGGACATCGAATCATGGTACTGAGCGTGACCAATTATGCATATCTCGTACCTTATGTTGAGAATGAGGAAGAGTTGTTTCTGAAAACCATTATCCCGAGCAGGAAGGCCACTCAGCAATATTTTGGAGAAAAACATGACGGCTAAACTGACCAAGGAAGAGAGGGAAATACTGGATAGCTTTGAAAAAGGTGAATGGATTCCTGTTGCCGACCTTCCAAAAAGAAGAAAAGAATTGGTAGAGTACGCCTGTAATACCTTAAGGAAGGACAGAAGGCTGAATATTCGGATTTCTGAAAGAGACCTCACTGAGTTGCAAAGAAAGGCCGTCAAGGAAGGTTTGCCGTATCAGAGTTATATCTCAAGTATTATTCACAAGTTCATTAACGGAACACTGGTTGATGGAGCAGCAAAAGAGGTGCAAATCAGGCGCTGATGATTTACCCTGTGGAGCCCCGACGAGGTTCGTGATTCAACCAGGGATCATGCCCTGTATTCCTGAACCCGGGGTTACACCATTCCTACTGGTACGTTATCGATGGTTGATGTGATCGGGAGATACATGGGGGCAAGCGAGATGATGCATCCCTGCCCGATCGGTTGTTTCAGGGTTTGAAGTACCTGGAAATGGCGAATAGCATCTTTTCCTGGACTTGCCGATTTTTTTATTTCTACCGGATAGAGTGTGCCGTTCTGATGAATAAGCAGATCGACCTCTTTGGCATCTTTGTCGCGATAGTAGTAAATGGGGGCACGCTTGCCGTTGTGCCACCAGCTTTTGATGATCTCCGATACTACCCAGCTTTCAAGAATGGCTCCTGACATTGCTCCCGCTTCCAGTGTTTTTGGTGAAGTCCACTCGGTCAGCCAGGCTGCAAGTCCCGTATCGAGGAAGTATAGTTTCGGGGTTTTCACCACTCTTTTATTGATATTGGTGTGCCATGGTTCGAGCAGATAGACGATGCCTGAATTTTCAAGAATCGAGAGCCATCGTTTTCCGGTCGCATGGTTGATGTCGCTGTTGCGGCAAAGATCTTGGATATTGAGCATCTGGCCGGTTCGTGCTGCACAGGAGCGGAGAAATCTCAGGAATGCACTTTCGTCGCCGACATTGGCCAGATCCCGCACATCACGTTGCAGATAGGTCTGGACGTATGAACTGTAGAACAGGTCGTGATCGGCAGGATTTTCCTGATGAAGAGCGGGAAACGATCCGAGCCAGATTTTCCGGTAGAGTTCAGGCAGAATCAATTGCCGGCTTTCTGCACGTTGTTTCATGACTTCCGGCATCGGCAGAAACGGCTCTGCAGAAGGAGTGTCAAAAAGCTCTCTCTGCGAGAATCCAAGCAGGTTGACTACCCCGACACGACCAGTGAGCGATTCACTGACCCCCTGCATCAAATGGAATTGCTGTGAACCGGTGAGCCAGAATTTTCCGGCTTGCGGCTCGTTGTCCACCGCCGTTTTGATGTAGGGCAGGAGCTGGGGGGCGTACTGGATTTCGTCGATGAGAACCGGTGCGGTAAAGCGTTGCAGGAACAGGGCAGGTTCTTCCCTGGCGAGTGCCCGGAGCATTGGGTCGTCAAGAGTGGCATACGACTGCTCTTCTCCTGCCAGGTGTCGAAGGAATGTTGTTTTTCCGGTTTGGCGAGGTCCGGTCAGCAGCATGACGGGGAATTGTTGACTCGCTTGCAGGAAAAAGATCTCAAGTGTTCTGGGCTTGTACGGCATGATTCGGCTAATTTTATTATAAAGTATAAAAATAGCCGAAA
>CAIOLC010000228.1 GCA_903859055.1 uncultured Chlorobiaceae bacterium
GATCTTTTTTCACTTTCTCCGTCAAGCCAAATCAAGTTCAGCCAAACGTCTTTTCAGCTTAACGTTCTCTTCAGCAACACGATCTTTCTCGTCAGCAATACGGTCTTTCTCTTCGGTTATACGGTCTTTCTCTTCTGAAATCATTTTCGTCTTCTGCTCCAACGCATCTATCGACCGCTGCATCTCTTTCAGGTCGTCTAGCATACCATCTTCAAAGTCCATCCGTTTTTTCATTTCACTATCTGAAACTGCTTTCTGCGTTGTGTCAAACTTTTAGATGTTTAGTTTGCTTTTAAGCTTTAATTTCAATGTATTACCCATCTTAGACTTGCCTCCCCCCAGAATAACGGTTATTACTTCTCGTTATGGGGGTGCAAGCTTATGTCATACTTGTCCAAAACTGCTCGAATAATTATTTGGCTTTGTTCCAAGTTTACAACACCAGAGATTGAACAGATCGTCGCCGGGCTATCGGATATCCTTGAAAATAAAAATCCTAAAGTTAAGCCAAAAGACGATTTCAAAGAGAAGCATCCGAACTATAGAAACTTCATCGTCGATCCAAATCCACCTCTGACAGAGCCACCTGAATTTAAAAAAAAGCCCTCGATCTGAAAGATTACAGGCAGCTCTTGATAGAGTATGAAGCGCAACACGGAAAGCCTCTTTCACCGGTAAAGCTGCGTGCTGGTTCATCATCGGTGCCAGCTCATGTCCTCTGTCCCTGCTGTGGCGCGCCACACAACTACCTCTACTTCAACGACGGAAAGAAACGATCCCAGATTCTCTGCAAGGTGTGTTCTCAACTCTTCCAGATTCAGCGGCGCTTTAAAACCAACAGGAAGTCGAAGCTCTTCTGTCCACATTGCGGATTAGCGCTATTTCGCTGGAAGTCACAAAAGGAAGTAACCATTCACAAGTGTCCAAACGATAATTGCCCTCATCGTATCCAGGCACTTGCCAAGCTCAATAAAGCTGAACTGGAGCTGATAAAAAAGAAAAGCTCGCAGTTCAAAATCAACTATCAGTACCGGGAATATCACTACAAACCTGATGAACTGGAACACTCTTCACCAGATAAGCCGCCGGTCGAGTTGGCAAGAATTCATAACAGCGAGAATGTCCTCGGTTTGATTCTGACCTTCTATGTTTCTTTCGCAGTGCCAGCCAGAAAAACTGCTCAAATCCTGCGTGATGTCTTCTGCATCAAGGTCTCTCACCAAACCGTCCTTAATTACGCCGCCGGTGCCGCCTGGTACTGTCATCGGTTCAATCTCAAACACAAAGGTCTGATTGATGACATATCTGCCGGTGATGAAACCTACATAAAGATCTTGGGCAAACATCAGTACGTATTCTTCTTCATCTCGGCCAATAACCTGAAAATCACCGCGTACCATGTTGCTGATAACAGAGGCACACAGCCAGCCGTTATCGCTATGAACGAGGCCATCAGAACGGCTACAGGCGATCAGAAAATTACTCTCGTTACAGACGGGAACCCTTCATATCCGGCAGGCATTCATTTCATCAACGCGCAGGCAGACGACCCAGTGACGATTCAGCACAAAAAGGTAATCGGCCTCCAAAACCTTGACGCCGAGTCAGAAGAGTACAGAAGCTTCAAACAACTCGTAGAGCGCCTAAACAGAACATACAAGTATCACGTAAGGCCGGCAGCAGGATTCAACAGCAAAAACGGAGCGGTTTCTTTAACTACGCTGTTTGTCACCAACTACAATTTCCTCAGACACCATATGTCGCTCAAATATCTGCCACCAGTCCCTTTGCAGGAACTAAAGGCACTGCCAACCATTCAAGCCAAGTGGACCAAAATCCTTTCGCTTGCAGCCTGACTTCATCTTTTCAAAGAACATTTACTGATAACTTTGTTTTTATCGATAAGCTTAATGGTCTGTCCACAGAGTGGTGCGCTTTGACGGGGTGAGTAGCCCCCCAAAGAGCAAGCGAACCCCGTCAACCACTCTGTGGACAGGCAGGGAAAGCTTCGTGGAGTACGGTTTTTTAGATTTTGCCGTTTCCATTTCTACATCCCAGCTTTTCATGAAACTTTTGACACTATCCTTCTGATATCAGGTGGCCCACTTTTCAAGCAGCTCCGCCAGTGCGTCTTTTTTCACCGGTTTGGGCAGATAATCATCCATTCCGGCTTCAATGCACTTTTCACGATCCCCCTTCATGGCGTTGGCGGTCATGGCTATGATTGGAACTCTGTGGTTCAGGACTTTCGACTGCGTATCGCGAATCACTGCGGTCGCCTCAAAGCCGTCCATTTCCGGCATCTGACAGTCCATGAGAACAATGTCGTAGTTTATCATCTCCAGCGCCTTAACAGCCTCAAGTCCATTCGCGACCACGTCAGCCTTGTAGCCGATTTTGCCGAGAATGCTTTGCGCCACTTTCTGGTTGATGATGTTATCCTCCGCCAGCAGGATGCGTATGCTACGCTGGGCAACCTCGGCTACAGTGTGCTTGGTGAGGATTCCTTTTGAAATGTTTGA
>CAIOLC010000229.1 GCA_903859055.1 uncultured Chlorobiaceae bacterium
GCTATCCTGAACCTTGGGGCTATTAATGTTCCACTCTACCCGTCGCTCCCTGCAAATCAGATTGAATATATTCTCAGTAACTGCACGGCAAAAGCCATTATTGTCTCAAACATGCTGCAGCTTGGCAAAATTCTTTCAATTCGTCAGAATCTGCCGGAACTTGCTCTTCTGGTAATCATGAACCGGCTGGAGGAGAAGATCGATGGAATTATTGACCTGAACCAGGCCAAGGCTGCCGGCAAAAAATTTCTTGCTGAAAAACCCGGTCTCCTGGAAGTAACACCTGTTGAAGCTGATGATATTGCAACGATCATCTACACTTCAGGAACGACCGGACTTCCGAAAGGGGTGATGCTTACCCATCGAAACATCTGTGAAAATATCAAATCATGCTCAACAATCATCAAGCTTGATGATTCCGACAGGGGACTCTCGTTTCTTCCACTCTCACACGCTTATGAACGGACAGGTGGTTATTACCTGCTTTTCTCCTGTGGAGCAAGCATTTACATGGCTGAAAGTGTTGAAACAATTGCACTGAATATGACAGAAGCCCATCCTACTATCATGTTTACAGTTCCCAGGCTTTTCGACCGCATCAAAGCAGGTATTCTGAAGCAGATTTCAACCGAAAGTAAAATAAAGCAAAAAATATTTTACTGGGCACTCACAACAGGCACCAAGTACTCCATCGCTCTAAAGAGTACCGGTAAAGCCCCTCCACTTCTCTCTTTTCAGCACATCCTGGCTGGAAAACTGGTCTATAAGCAGATAAAAAGAAAATTTGGCGGACGGCTTCGATATTTTGTTTCCGGCGGAGCAGCACTCCCTCAAAAAATTGGGGAGTTCTTTCAGGCACTTGACATCAGCATCCTTGAAGGCTTTGGCCTGACCGAAACTTCACCCGTCACTCATGTTAACCGACCGGAAAATATCAAATATGGTACTGTTGGCCAGGCTATTGACAACGTTGAGGTCATGATAGCCCAGGATGGGGAGATACTGCTCAAGGGACCAAATATCATGAAGGGATACTGGAATGATGCAGAGAGCTCACTTGAAGTTATCAGGGATGGATGGTTTCATTCCGGGGACATTGGAGAGATCGACCGTGATGGTTATTTGAAAATAACTGATCGAAAAAAACATATCATCGTCACCTCCGGAGGAAAAAACATAGCACCAATGCCTCTTGAGAACCTTATAGCCGAAAGTCCTTATGTCGACCAAGTCGTTGTTATTGGTGAAAAGCGTCCATTTCTGGTTGCACTTATTGTTCCCAATTTCACCTCACTTCATGAATTTGCTGCGGACGACGGAATGACAACCTCTACAAACAGGGAGTTGATCGAGAATAAAAAAGTGCTTGATATTTACGAAAAACTGCTGCGAAACATCTCAAAACAACTTGCCACGCACGAAAAGATACGCAAGTTTGCGTTGATCGATACAGTATTCAGTATTGAAAACGATCAAATGACACCAACCTTCAAGCTGAAAAGAAAAGTCATCACGTCAAAGTATGCCACTGAGATTGAACAGATGTATAAAGCCCTTAACCTGATCTACAATACAGAGTAACTATTGCCTGCCATCGAAGATGTCTACTCAGGTCTATCCCCCTTTTATTCTCCAGCCAGGATTTGAGACTGAGCTGGTAGCTGCATCATGTTCAACCAGCCCATCGTAAACAAGTTGACTGAGAATTTCATCAAGATTCCAGGGGCAGTCAGCGTATTTATCCTTAAGCTCCTCAAGAAAGATAACATCCGAACGAATCAACTCTTTGACAAGCTGGCCCCGATACCATCTTCTTGAGCCCCCAAATTTTGACTGCCTGGTCAAAGAACGAATTCCTGTCTTTTTACTCGTAAGATAGAGAGCACCATAATCCATCAGAGCATTATGCCACTCGCAACTCTGTCCATGAGGAAGCACCGATTCAGCGATCTGCTGCACCCTGGCAGCAGATATATCTTCAGGGAGAGTAAACTCATGAATCAGGATGCGACGGATATTGGTATCGACGGCAGCAAAATCACGATTATCAGCAAACACAGGGATAGAGCGTGAAGTGTACTCACCTATACCAGGCAGTTTCTTCAGAAGTTCTGGTGTTGAGGGTACAACACCGCCATAACCCTCCATGATGACAGAGGCACACCGATGCAAACGAACGGCTCTGGAGTTATAGCCAAGGCCACTCCAGAGGGCAAGAACATCTTTTAATGGTGCTCCTGCAAGAGCTGAAATGTCAGGGAAATTTTCTAACCAGACTTTGAACCTCGGAACAACCCTCTCGGCCTGAGTCTGCTGCAGCATGATCTCACTGATCATGACAGCATAACGGTCAGTAGTCTCCCTCCATGGGAACATCCTTCTCTTCTCCCGGTAAAACGCAAAAACCTTTTCCTGGAAAAGCTCAATATTCGGGGGATGCACCATAGCTTCAAAATACACGACTGCAAAAGGTATACCCGACACCCTGGGTGCGTGTCAGGTATTCCAATGACAAATCACACCTTTTCAACAATCTTGCGCTCCTTGACCTTCAACGCTGCTTTACCTGTACGTTTGCGCAAGTAGAAGAGTTTTGCCCTTCTCGCCTTGCCATGTTTGACAACGGTAACGCTCTCAATATTTGGTGAATTAACCGGAATAATTCTCTCAACCCCGACACCGTGAGAAATTTTACGAACGGTGATCGTCTTATTCCCACCAGCTCCCCTGTCGCTGATTACAACTCCCTCAAAAGCCTGAAGCCTCTCCTTCTCACCTTCAATAACCTTCAACTGAATCTTGACAGTATCGCCCGGCCTGATTTCCGGAAAATCGGTAACGGCCTGGGTGGCTTCAACTAACTTGATTAACTGATCCATGACAACAACTTATTTACATTATTTTTTCTTAAATCCTTCTTCTTCAACTTGATCAATCATATCCGGCCTGCGCTCTGTTGTTCGCTCTAAAGCGTTGTGATACCGCCACTGCTGAATCCTTTCATGATGTCCAGTCAAGAGCACTTCCGGAACTTTCATACCGCGAAACTCCGCCGGGCGGGTGTAATAGACTGAATCAAGAAGCCCTGTTTGAAAAGAGTCTGTCAAAGCCGATTCACTGTCACCAAGAACACCGGGTATCACCCTTACAACCGCATCCATCAGAAGCAACGCAGGTATCTCGCCACCTGAAACAACAAAATTTCCAACCGAAATCTCCATGGTAACCAGAGTCTGCCTGATCCGCTCATCGATAGCCTTATAATGACCACAGAGAAGAATCAAGTTGCCCATCCGTGAAAGCCGGTTGGCCATAGTCTGCTGAAACATAACGCCATCGGGTGAAAGAAAAATCACAGCATCGTACTCTCTTTCACTCTTCAATCGTTCAACGCAGGCAAATACCGGCTCAGGTCTGAGCACCATACCGGCACCTCCGCCATAAGGTGAATCATCAACCTGTTTGTACTTTCCAAGCCCATAGTCATGCAAATTATGAACATGAATATCAGCATGCTGTTTCCTGCGAGCGATACCAAGCAATCCATTGTCCAGCGGCGAATCAAAAAAACCTGGAATGACGGAAATAAGATCAATCCTTATTACACCCATGACTCAAAGAGGCATCAACAGACTTTAACAGCGAAACTGTTTACAGAAACTCATCATATCTTGGAATCACGATAAACCGTTCCAAAAGATTAAACTCTTCAACAAACTGATCAATAGCAGGCAGAAGAACCTTTCTTCCGCCAACCTGCACCTCATACACCTCATGCGCAGGCATTCTGATCACGTTGGTCACAACACCAACCTCGCAGCCATGGCGGTCAAGAACCTTCATGCCAATAATCTCATGAAGATAGGCACGATTCTCCGGCTGTGGCAAAAGCTGGTCGGATCCAACAAACAAGCTCCAGCCAACAAGCGACTCCGCCTTCTCAAGAGTGTCAACCCCGTCAAAGAACAACCAGGCAAATCCTGAGGAGAGAGCCGACTTTTTTACCTTGAGAGGTTCGACCATATCTACCGACTTTCCTGAAAAATAGTCTCGGCGATAAAGAAAACTCTCAGGAAAGTCGGTAACAATCTCAACCTTTACCTCGCCACACAACCCTCTTGGCTTGAGAACGACTCCTGTCTGATAAAGCTCCACCCTTTGCCCCTTCATCAGAAAAAATGATTATGCCTCGCCGCCAGTAGCAGCTTTCGTCTCTGCCTCTTTTTTGGCACTGCGGCGACGCGATTTTGCCATAAGACCCTTCTGGCGTCGTGCAATCTGACGCTCCTGCCACTTTTCCATCTCAGCAGAGATCTCGGCTTCGCTGCGTCCCATGCTCTTGAGCCTCAGTTCATAAAGCAATCCCGTGGTACGAATAAGGCTGTTCACTGTCGCGGTCGGCTGTGCGCCTGTCTGCATCCAGTAAATGATACGCTCTTTTTTAATCGTAACAGCGTGGGGCTTGGCCGTAGGTTGATAATGGCCAACAACTTCCAAAAACTTACCATCCCTGGGCGAACGCGCATTGGCCACGACAATCTGGTATACTGGCAATTTTTTTCTTCCTGCTCTTTTCAGTCTGATCTTTACCAAGGCTAAAATATTTTATGAGTTAATGTTTACTGGTAACAGTCGCAATACTATAATCTATCGTTTTAAAAACTTCTCAAGAGCAAGATTCTGTGAAGTTATCTTTCTGCCTGACTGCGACAGCTTTGTCACTGAACGCATCATCTTCTTCATCTCTCCAAACTGCTTGAGCAGGAGATTAACCTCCTGGACTTTTGTGCCGCTGCCGCGCGCAATGCGCTGACGACGACTTCCATTAATAATATCAGGATTACGTTTCTCCTGCTTCGTCATGGAGTTGATCATCGCCTCAATAGGCTTGAAATCAAGATTTTCAAGATCCTGCTTTGGCACCATCTTGTTAAGCCCCGGCACCATCTCTATAAGCCCCTGAAGAGAACCCATCTTTTTGAGCTGCTGCAACTGGTCGAAAAAGTCATTGAGATCAAACTCATTCTTCATCAACTTTTTCTGCATCTCGACCGCTTTTTCAAGATCCAGATTTTCCTGGGCCTTTTCAACAAAGCCTATAATATCGCCCATTCCCAGAATCCTCTGGGCCATACGGTCGGGGTAAAAGATATCGAGGTCGTCAACCTTTTCACCAATGCTGATAAACTTGATGGGCTTTTCGACAACCTGACGAATGGAGAGTGCCGCACCACCTCTTGAGTCTCCATCAAGCTTGGTAAGCACAACACCGTCAAAATCAAGCTGATCATTGAAAGCCTTTGCTGTATTCACGGCCTCCTGACCCATCATGGAGTCAACAACAAAAAGAAGCTCGTCTGGCTTGAGAGCATTTTTCAGCGCTTCAGCCTCTGCCATCATCTTCTGATCAATCTGCAACCGCCCTGCAGTATCAATAA
The DNA here is from genome assembly GCA_903859055.1 of uncultured Chlorobiaceae bacterium. GTDB lineage: Bacteria > Bacteroidota > Chlorobiia > Chlorobiales > Chlorobiaceae > Chlorobium. The sequence goes on from CAIOLC010000229.1 coordinate 5,439, forward strand.
TCACGACATCTCTGGCCGCTGCACGTGCAGCATCCAAACCTTGCAGGGCAGCTTTCATGGCATCCTGCTCTTCAATGGCAAACACAGGAACATTCACCTGGGCACCAAGTGCCTTAAGCTGATCAATTGCCGCCGGACGATAGACATCCGCGGCAACAAGCATCGGGTTCTTCCCACTTTTTTTCAGGCGCAATGCAAGTTTCGCGCAAAAAGTGGTCTTACCTGAACCCTGCAGACCTGCAACCATGATAATTGCAGGAAGATTCTTTGGTGAAAGATTCAGTGGCTTCTGCTCCCCACCCATCAGATCAGTCAGTTCATCATAAACAATTTTGACGATCATCTGCGCAGGAGAGACACTTTTTATCACCTCTTCACCAAGCGACTTCTCCCGTATGTCCTCTATTAATTTCTTTGCTACCTTATAGTTAACATCGGCACCAAGCAGAGCTCTCTTGATATCGCGCATCGCGAGACCAATGTTGATCTCATTGATCGTCGCCTGGCCTGCCAGTTTTTTAAAGGTAAGCTCTAACTTGTCACTTAAACTATCAAACATTGTTTCCCGCTGTTAATCATATAAAGCTTAAAAATGCTTAGCTTTAATTATAACAAAAAATAGCAAAAAATAAAATGACAGAATCATATCTTGAGTACCAAAATTGATTTTGCTGGCATATTTGATAATTTACGGGCGAGAAAACGCCCAATCAAACCAGATGTTATGAGAACAGGCTCCATCGAGACCATTTTGAACTCATTTCGCAGCAAACGAATTGCCGTCATCGGCGATATCATGCTCGACAAGTATATCTTTGGCCATGTCTCACGAATTTCACCAGAGTACCCTGTTCCGGTTGTTGATGTTACTCATGAAGATCACCGGATGGGCGGGGCCGCTAATGTTGCTCTGAACACACTCTCGCTCGGAGCTGAAACCCTGCTGATTGGAATTACCGGAGATGACATCAACCGCGAGATACTTCTTGAACTGTTTCGCAGCCGTGGGCTGAGAACCGAAGGAATAATCTGCGATACCACCAGGCCAACCACTTCAAAAACAAGAATTCTGTCACAGAACCACCACATCACGCGAGTTGATGTTGAGAGCAGAAAAGAGATAGACAAGAGAATAGAGGAGGAGATTATCGCCTCTTTTGAGACCATTGTCAGCTCCATTGATGCTGTCGTGCTTGAAGACTACAACAAGGGACTCCTGAGTGCCGCACTCATAGAGCGCATTCTTGCCCTGGCAAAAACAAAAGGGGTACCGCTCCTTGTTGACCCGAAACATCGGAACTTTTTTACCTACAAAAAGGCCACACTTTTCAAGCCGAATCTTTCTGAAATGGCAACATCCCTCGGCATGGTATTGCAGAATACTGACGATGATGTGGAGGAGGGATGCCGCCAGCTTCAAGAAAAAATTCAGGCCGAAACCATCATCGTCACCAGAAGCGATAAGGGGATGACCATTTACGATGGCTCCTTTACCCACATAGCGGCAACCTCGCTGGAGGTTGCCGATGTATCAGGAGCGGGTGACACCGTTATCGCAGTTCTTGCACTCGGCATGGCAGCGGGTATTGACGTTGTGACCAATGCGATGGTTGCCAACCTTGCCGCAGCCACCGTATGCCAGGAGGTAGGTGCCGTTCCTGTCAGGCCGGAAAAACTGCTCAAGGCGTGTCTGGAGCATCTTCAACAATAGAGATGTACTGCTCAAGCTCAGCAGGCCATTGAGGAGTATAGGATTTGTCTTGCAGAAGAGTCCGTAAATTATTCAGTGTATAAAAGGGTA
>CAIOLC010000230.1 GCA_903859055.1 uncultured Chlorobiaceae bacterium
ATGAATTCAAGGGGTGCGAGCCAAATCGGGAATTGCTGCCTGCCATGCACGATTGTTCCCTGCTGTTAACGGTTGTGCATCAATTTCGATAACACCCTCAGTAGGTTGAAGAAGCCCCATGACAATATCGAGCAAAGTGCTTTTGCCGCTGCCGGTAACCCCAATAAAGCCAATGCGACTTCCTTTCGCTATGGTAAGGTTGAGATTGTTAAGCACCAACGACGTTTGCGGTGTGTACCGAAACGAAAGATTTTTTAGTTCAATATGATGATGGAACGACAGTGGCTTGGCCAGTGGCGCATCAACATAATCAGGCAGTGGCTGGTCGAGCAGCTCAAGCGTATCGCGCAGTGACACTTGACTGCCCTGTATGCTTGACCAAGAGCCATAAGCGCCCTGCAACACCGGCAGTAAACGCTGGACACCGAGAGCCAAAGCACCGAGAACAGGAATAGCTTTGGCAATGCCATCGGGTTGCCGAGCAAGTGTATAAGCTAAGAAAGCAATAAACATCATTCCGAGAGCCTCAATGCCTAACCGTGGACTGGCACCGATAAAAATGCTATTACCCTGGGCTTTGCGCAAAGGAATATCAGCATTGCGGTAAACTTGGCAGTAGGCAGCCTGACTCCCATCGATCAAAACATCGCGAATGCCACCCAAACCTTCCTGCAGTGACTTGATAACCTGCGTAGATTCTCTGGCCATACAATGGCTATTACTCAACTGCTGCTTGTGGGTAAGCTTGATGATAACGGCATAAATCAATCCAAAACCGCTGAAGGCTGACAACGCAATAAAGGGGTCAACGGTCAATAAAGCCATGAGAATGGTAAACAACATGATACTTGAGCTGATAAGCGTCAATGCCGGTACAATAGTAGCATAGATGACACCGTTTGCTTTCCCGGATATACCGCTTATCACCTGGCTGCTGTTGCGTGACACATGAACCGAATAAGGCTGGTAGAGTGTACGGCGGTAGATGCTGATGCTGAGGTCGGCCCCTGTGGCAAAGGAGAGGCGGGTGCTTGCCCAGAGGAGCAGAAGCCGCATGGCACCGGAGAGAAGCGCTGCAATACCAAACGAGATGGTCAGCGGAAACAAAAGCTGGCTGGCATTGGTTATTCCCGCTGCACGGATGAATGGTTGTGCTGCATGGAGCTGGAATATTCTCTCGGGGTCAGTCAAAACAGCAAGAAACGGGAGGACTGCGCCGATGCTGAGTATTTCCGCAAACGATGCACTAATCATCAAGATAAGGAGCAGACCGAACTGCCCGCGTCGCCGAGGGCTGATATGATGCCAAAGACGTTTTAACAGATCAAAAATAGTCATGAATTGTTCGCTTCGCTCAAAATGGTGCCAAGATGGAGCTCGGCGTTCCCATTGTAGTCAGTTTGCTTTTCCGGAATTGCATTTATGAATGGGCGGTGTCGATGTTGAAAACGGCTTCCAGTGTTGGCGCTGTGAGGATAGCATCACTCCATGCGTTCAGCTCCTGCTCAGTGGCGCGGGTTAATTTCTCGGTTGCCCACTGGGGGAGTGCGCCAAAACGACGTTCAAGTTACCTGTTTAATATTCTTACCTGACCCTCAACTCTGCCTTCAACAATTCCCTGCCGCATTCCTACACGAAACGACGGTAATCGTTTTTGATCAAATTGACTAAGCATTGCTTCCTCCTCCTCGAAATAATACGAACCACAATCGGTGCCGCATAAGACTTTATTGCAAGAACAGCAACAATGCCGGATAACGTAAGAACCAAACTTGAAATCACGTTGTACACTGCCAGGGTCTTCGTTTGATCTGCATAAACCAGAACCGCACTCACCCCGGCAACAGGCATAAGCAAAAGTGGATAAAGCACAAGCCAGGGCAAGGTATGCAGCAAATCAGGATTATTAAACCGCATGGCAAGCAGCTTGTATCCTCCGAATCCAATAAACAGACTGAATATCAGTCCAGCACCCAGCAACAGCGCTATGTTGTCAACAAGTACACCTCGCTTGCATTGTTTTTCCCTTGGCAAAAAATAGTAAACCGCATTGGGCAAACCGAGCATCAGAATCGGAACAGCAAAGTTATACGCGAGAAATGTCTGCTGGATGGTTGCGTAATCATGCTTTGAAAGGAAACGAGACGATACCATCCCGAAAACAATACTGGCCACCATCGATAACGCGCTTCCCAAGGAAAGCGCAAGCACTTTGGATGCACGAGTTGTTTCGGGCACTTTATTGGGAACCCCTTGTGCGGAATCAGGCACTGACAGTTTCCAGGAAATCAGATATGTTAAAAGAAGCTGGATTGCACCTTTGCAGGGCCTCTATAATTTTATGCGCTGCATCTCCATTCCCGTATATTCCCGGTTCAATTTGACCAGTTCGATTGCTCAGTTGACAAAAAGCATTGACAATGCGAGAAAGAGTTGCACCAGCAAGTACGTTGTATCCCCTTTCAACCAATTCAGTCCACTCCGTCTCATCGCGAAGTATAACACACGGTTTACCGAAAAAATATGCCTCCTTTTGCAGACCACCGCTTTCCGTCATAACCATGCTTGTCTGTTTCAAAAGTTCGAGCATATCAAAGTATCCGACAGGATCGATTATAATCAACGATCCTGAAGATTCAGCCTTATCAGATGCAAAGGCTGCATTGCTTGATTCAAGAATTTTTCTGGTTCGGGGATGGAGAGGCAGAACAACCTTCATCTCCTTGCTGATCTCTTTGAGTGCAGCAAATATGGCTGAAAGTCGTTCAGGATCATCGGTATTTTCTGCACTGTGAATGGTGCATAAAACAAATTCGCTACCATCCAGTTGCAGATCTCTGACAACTGTGCTTCTCTCTTGCGAAAGCTTGCTGTAATAGAGCGCTGCATCAAGCATAACATCTCCTGTTTCAACCACAAGCGGGTGATTGACTCTGTCGGCCAAGCCCGTATCAATACCCTCACGTTTGAGGTGCCCGACAGCAGTCTCAGTCGGGCAGCAGAGAATGTCACTGATTCTGTCTGTCAAAATCCGGTTGATCTCTTCCGGCATCTTCATATTGAAACTGCGCAGACCAGCCTCAACATGAATAACCTTGATATGCAGTTTGCTGGCCGCAAGCGCCCCGGCCAGTGTTGAATTGGTATCGCCATAGACCATCACATAATCCGGCTTTTCACTCAGAAGCACCGCCTCAATTTGCTCAAGCATGCGGCCAGTCATTGCGCCATGACTTAACGAATGTATCTCCAGATGATAGTGTGGTTGCGGTATCTGCATCTCTTCAAAGAAGATAGCTGACATGTTTGTATCAAAATGCTGCCCTGTATGCACAATGATCTCGTCGATCATGGAATGCTGATCGCTTTTGGAGCCGTTATACACTGCAATAGCACGACTTACGGCAGCAGCTTTTACAAATTGCGGTCTTGCGCCAATGACCGTGACTATTTTCAAATGATGGCCTCCCGCCATGAGCGGACTACAGTGCTCATGGTCTCTTCCGTCAGAAAAGGATGCATTGGCAAACTCATAACTTTGTTGCTGGCTGCCTCTGAAACCGGACAGCTTCCGTCACTGCTACCGAAGCAAGAAAACGCCAGTTGCAAATGAAGTGGTACCGGGTAATGCGCGGCCGTGGGAACACCAAACTCTTTCAGTCTCTGCTGCACCTCATCCCTGTTCTCAACCTGAACCGTATATTGCGCATAGACCGATCTGTTCTCCGGAGCGATGTATGGAGTTACTGCAACATCTCGCAAAAACTCACTGTATCGAGCGCCAATACGTGCACGGGCCGTAACCTCTTCTTCAAAAACCTTCATTTTGGCGAGCAGCACCGCCGCCTGAATGGTATCCATACGCCCGTTAATGCCAATACGAGGATGATGATAACGCCGGTCCTGACCATGAACCCGAATTTCCCGCATCGCTTTGGCAAGAGCGTCATCATTGGTAAAGAGCGCCCCGCCATCACCATAGCAGCCGAGTGGTTTACTTGGAAAAAAGCTCGTAGAACCTATGGTCGACAAACCACAGGAGCGTCTGCCCTTATAGCGTGCGCCGAATGACTGGGCACCATCTTCAATAACCGGCAGGTTATATTTTTCGGCAATCAGATTGATAGCATCAAAATCAGCACACTGACCATACAGACTCACCGGCATGATGGCTTTGGTTCTCGATGAAATGGCAGCTTCTATCAGATTTGGATCAATATTGTAGGTCAGGGGATCAATATCAACAAATACCGGTTTGGCACCTGCAAGAGCAATCATCTCACCGGTTGCAATAAAGGTGAACGGGGTTGTGATAACTTCATCGCCCGAGCCGATGCCCAGCGCCATCAACGCAATAAGAAGCGTATCCGTACCGCTACTGGCTGCAATGCAGTGTTTGACACCCACATAACCGGCCAGCACCTCTTCAAGCTCCTGCACTTCCGGCCCCATGATGTATTGACCGTGAGCCAGCACACGATGGATGTTGTGCTCTAATTGTGGACGAATTGCATCCTGCTGGGTTTTTAAGTCAATAAATTCAACAGAACGGTTTTCGTCCTGCCGCAACCAGGTATTGACTTCCAATAACGAGAGTTGAGCAACCTCTCCGCCTGTTTGAAAACGTTTTTCATTAGTAACAATTGCCGTACTACCTTGCAAATTGCTTGCTGCCATAACAATCTGAGCATCTTCCACATCATTGCTCAGTTGCAATGCCATCACTTGTTGAAAGCCAAATTGCGTCAATAAGCGCACGTTTGCCAACAAATCGGCGATCAGTGCATGGGTCGCTTGTTTAGCTTGTTCGCCCTCCATACCACCTTTTTTCAGCTCACGCCGCGCAATGTATTCCAAAGTAGATAAACTACTGCTACTGACCCAAGTCCAGTAATTTTTATTCTCACCCTTCGCAATGAGCTCGGCTATAAAGAACAGAACCTTCTCCGGCACACGTTGTAGCCATAAATCCAGGAGAACATTGACATCCAAAACCAGATTTTTCATCGTAAATATTTTTCTTCTAATGCCTCAAACAATGCTTCCCTGTCTTGCTGAATACTGGCTTCGGGACGAGGGTGGAAATGTTCACCTAATATGTTTTTAATACGATCCAACATGGAATGAGCCGCATCTGAAACACTTGCGGGTAATTCCGTTATCTCGTCATAAACTGCAATGGCTTCTTCGGGAACAATAACCGTAATAGAAAAATCGTCATATTTAAAACGCACAGGGCGCTTAAACCGAATTTGTCCTTGATGATAAATGGCTTCAACTTGCATGTTTTACTCCTCTGATGTGACCTGACCAGCCTTCAGTCTATAGGTTATACCCGTGTTTGGGCAAGTAGTTTTTGCTTCACCGTTCAGCGGTAAATCCAGCTTTTCTCCATATTGACTCATCCAGCCGATTTGCCTGGCGAGCACGCTTATTGCGGTGTACATACCATGAAATCTCTATGCCATGAATGATAATTTTTTTCCGAAAAAGGGAGAGCTTTTTACAACCGGCCGTCAGCCTTGTAATACTGCATTAAGAAGCTGCGTCGGGATTGAAAACCGCTTGCAGTGTTGGTGCGGTAAGAATGGAGTCACCCCAAGCTTCAAGCTCCTGTTCACTGGCACGAGTTAACTTCTCGGTTGCCCACGGCGGCAGGGTGCCAAAGCGACGTTCAAGGAGCCTTGCCAGCAGCTTTAATTGGCCTTTGGCAATGTTTTTTTCGGCGCCTGAGGCAATGATGCTTGCCACATCGGTGAACTCTTTCAGACGAACCTCATATACTTGACGCTCTTCTTCATTAAACATCCTGTCAATGGCAGCAATGGCTTTCACAATATTTTTGTCGGATGCCAGCTCTTTTGGCGTATGCTCCCGGTCAAGCTGATGCGCGGTCGTCAAAAAACTGCTCCAGCGATCCAGAGCACTCTGGATGTCGTGAGACGTTTTTGTAAACTTTTTTAACTCAATGTAGTGCAGCTCAAAAACTCCATCAATTTCCTTCCCGCTATCCAAAAAAAATTACAACTCCCAGATAATGCTTTTGTCGCCGAACTTGTAAAAATACCTCATCTTTTTCCAGACAGCAAAAGTAACATCATCGTACGCTTTTCATAAGATCTTCTATCGCTGCAACACCTAACCCTGTCGCCGCCTTGATAATTTCAATATCCACGCCTTGTTGTATCAGATTGAGAGCTATCGCTCTGGTTGTCTCCTCTTTGCCCTCCTCTTTGCCCTCCTCTTTACCCTCCTCTTTGCCCTCTGCATGGCCCTCTGCATGGCCCTCTGCATGACCCTCTTCATGACCCTCCATTTTGGCGCAAAGATAGTTGGTCTCGACATAACTTGCTTCATCGCGCAGGGAATCCTGATAACGGTTGTAGGCACGAAGCTCTTCGTCCGACATACTCAGCAACGCAAATGATTGCTTTGCTTTTTGAATCCCTTTAGCCTTGAACTCATCCTTGATCTCCTGGTTTTTGAAAAAATATATCCACTCGTCAAGC
>CAIOLC010000231.1 GCA_903859055.1 uncultured Chlorobiaceae bacterium
CGTTCTATGAAAAAATAACCGCTTATACACAGTTCTATGCTTTCATCAGCCAGATTATCCCCTATTCCGACCAGGAGCTGGAGATGCTCTACAGCTTCAGCCGATATCTGATACCGCACCTTGACCCTGGCGACACCGGGGCAAATCCTGATCCTGAAAAGGAGGTTACCCTCCAGTATTACCGGATAGAAAAAGTGATGTCTGGCGGGATTATACTTGAGAGTGACGAGCAATACGGCGTGAAATCACCAACCGCTGTCGGAACCGGCAAAGCAAAGGATGAAGAGAAGCCTCTCTCCGAGATTATTCAGGCGCTGAACGAACGATTCGGCACCGACTTCACCAACGAAGACCGCCTCTTCTTCGACCAGATCATGGAAAAAGCCTCAAAGGACGAGCGGGTCATACAAACAGCCATGGCCAACCCGCTCGACAAGTTTGAACTCGGTATCAAAACCATTATTGAATCACTCATGATGCAGCGAATGGCCGAAAACGATGGCATCGTAACACGGTATATGGACGATTCAAGTTTTCAGAAAACGATATTCCCGATACTCGCAAAGGAGATCTACAGGAGTATTCGGGAGAAGCAGGAGTGAGGATGGGGCAACTCTTCGAGATTTTCGAAGAGTTCAGTGTGTGGTTTCGAAGTGGTGAGGGGAGATGGTTAGAAAGTTTCACACAATTTGAAATTTGCGCATTATTAGTGAGGTTCACTATATATTGAATTCTAAGAGGATACAATGAAATCCGTGACACTGGAAATTGATCGTACCTTTACAAAAACACAACACCGAACAGATCATTACGATAACCGTCGGCGCACATAAATCGGCAACATAATGGAAACGGTATTTATTGAGACAACAATTCCAAGTTACTACGTCGCTCGGCGAGCACGTGACATCGTGCAGGCAGCAAGGCAAGAACTAACGATTGAGTGGTGGGATAACCACAGTTCCCGTTATGAATTGCTTTCATCTCAAATCGTCATGGATGAGTTGGCACGTGGAGAGCCAACTATGGCGGCCAAAAGACTGGAACTGCTTGGAAATATCCCTTTACTTGTGATCAGTGAACCAGTGATAAAAATCGCAGAGGAATTACTTCGTGAAGGAATCGTTCCGCAAAAAGCGGCAGATGACGCATTTCACATCGCATGTGCAGGTGTCCATCGCGTTGATTTTCTGTTGACATGGAACTGCACCCACATCGCCAACCCTCACAACAGACACCGTATTGAGCGCTGTTTCACTCGATATCAAATTACAATGCCAGTGATATGCACACCTGAAGAATTTATTGGAGACGATTATGCAGACCATAACTGATCAAAAAACGGATTCGATCATTCGGGAAGTCCGTTGCCTGAAAGAAGAGAATGCCGCAGAATACGGCTTTGACATCAGATTGATCGCAGCAGCAGCGCAATTACGACAACGCCAGCATCCTGAACGAATCGTAACTCGGGTACTGACGGATGCTGAAAAAGCGCATGGAAAAGAGGTGCTAACACGCCGCGTAAAGGAAAATGAGTTGTAGGAAGGAGAAATTCAGAGAGAGTCTAAACCCTTTGTTTACATATGATGCCCTTTCACAGCTTACCGATAGAATGAAAAAGCCCTGAAGAGACGACAAGATGATAACAATGGAAGCTTTCGCATAAAACAGAACCGATGCAACTTGAAACAAAACCATCATGAACACAGACGCGACATACAACCCACAAGTGCAGGATGACAGTGAAGAGGATGAAAAGCATCTCGCCCTCTTAATCCATCAAGCAGGCGAAGAGGCAAAAATTCGCAGACAAAAAATGCTGGACGCACATTTCAAAAAACTTAACGACATGATTGCCGAGGCGGTTTTATCTCAAAATGGAACCCTCCCATCATGACAGATGCTCAAAAACCAGGATTGATTGTGGTCGCAGGGCCAAATGGTTCAGGCAAAACCACCATTACCGAAAAACTGCTCCGACATGAATGGATGGAGGAGTGTCAATACATCAATCCCGATCTGATTGCACAGCAAGAGGTTGGAGACTGGAACTCCCCTGCTGCTGTATCAATTCTGAAGGATTTCTAACAACAAACACCAAGAAAATTACATTATGTCAACAGTAATGAAAAAGGAAGAAGCGCATAAACTCATTGACCTTCTGCCCCCGAAAGCTACATGGGATGACCTGATGCACGAAATATACGTTCGTGAAGCAATTGAACGCGGCTTGGCGGACAGCAATGCAGGCCGAATCAAGGACGTACAGGAAGTCCGCGCCAAGTATGGCCTACCAGAATGAAAGTCTGCTGGACAGTTACGGCCGAGGGACATTTGGATGCCATCCACGATCATATTGCGCTGGATTCGCCGGTATATGCCAAACGTATGGTCGATCACCTGACCCAAAAATCCCGACAGATCGCTGATTTCCCATTGTCAGGGCGTATGGTTCCTGAATATGAGAATGATCAGATTCGTGAAGTCATAGAAGGCCCTTACCGCATTATTTATCATATTAAATCAGAACAGATTGACGTTGTTGCTGTGATCCACGGCGCAATGAATCTTCTTCACTCGTGAGAAAAAACACCCGCTCAATACAGAGCACACCTCTTTACCATACAGCGAAAGGAGAAGCTTATGTCGGCAATTCTCTTGAACTTCTCGCAGAGTTGCCAGACAATAGCATCGATCTGGTTATGACATCGCCCCCCTTTGCACTTCGGCGCCAAAAGAGTTACGGCAATGTTGAGGAAACGGAATACGTCCAGTGGATCAAGCCATTCGGCCAGGAGGTTTTCCGCGTTCTCAAGGAGAGCGGAAGTTTTGTTCTTGATTTGGGCGGAGCATATCGTTCTGGTGTTCCATCACGTTCTCTGTACAACTTCCGGGTACTTTTGGCCTTCTGCGATGAGATCGGGTTTCA
>CAIOLC010000232.1 GCA_903859055.1 uncultured Chlorobiaceae bacterium
ACCCACGACCTACTATTTACGAAACAGTTGCTCTACCAACTGAGCTAAGGTGGCTTAAGCACATACAAGCGAAAAAACAAGACGAAATATAATTTTTTTGAAAGAGAATCACAAAGACTAAATATCTCGTAATTTATATGGCTGAAAAAAAAAGAAGAATTGGTTACATTAAAGCAAGAGGGGGGAGATTTAATCGATTTTGTAAAAAACGGATGGCATGAAGAAGTTAATTACTCATTACTTAAAGGCAGTTCTGTACTCATCCCTTCTCCTTATGGGTCCTGCTGGTTCGGTTTATGCCGCCCAACCTGATGTGGAGGCTCCTTTAGCCCCAGGTTTTACAGCGTTTTCTCTTCAACATAAGCCTGTCTCATCAACTCAACTTGCTGGCAAGGCCTATATCGTGAATTTTTTTGCATCATGGTGTCCTCCATGCAGAGCAGAAATTCCTGACATGGTTGCCCTGCAAACAAAATATGGTCGGAAGGGGTTTACTTTTCTTGGTGTGGCCGTTAATGAAACCGAGCCAGCCATGCGCGCATTTATGACAAAAAACAGGATAAATTACCCTGTTGTCATGGTGGACGACAAGTTGATGGGTGCTTTTAATCCCCTGGTTGAGGGTGGCGTTCGGGCGATCCCTACATCGTTTGTGGTAAACTCTTCAGGAAAGGTTACCCAGGTTATTACCGGATCGCGCAGCAAAGATGTCCTTGAAAAAATAATTCTTGAAGCTCTTAAAAGACCTGTTGCTCCGAAATAAAATCCTCAATTTATGGTTGACGGTTTTCCTGTCCGATGCCCGTTTGAGTCGGATATTATCTTTTTCCCGTACACGTCCGCAGTCAGTGTTGATTGCGGACGTTTTTTTTTATCAATCAAATAATACTACTGAAATTATGACTTTAATGCAGATTAATCCGCCGGATTATGTGACCAATAAAAAGCTGATACAGTGGGTAAAGGAGACCGCAGAGCTTTGTCTTCCCAGCGCAATTCACTGGTGTGACGGGACGGAGGGGGAGTATGATCGTCTCTGTCAGCAGATGGTGGAGAGTGGTACCTTTATCAAGCTATCGGAAGAGAAGCGTCCAAACAGCTACCTTTGTCGGTCAGATCCAAGTGATGTTGCCAGAGTTGAAGACAGGACCTATATATGCAGCATCCGTCGACAGGATGCTGGTCCTACGAATAACTGGATCGCCCCAAAGGAGATGAAAGAGACCCTTAAAGGGCTTTTCAGTGGTTGTATGGCCGGTCGTACCATGTATGTCATTCCATTCAGCATGGGACCACTTGGTTCACCGATCGCCCATATCGGGGTTGAAATTTCTGATTCGCCTTATGTAGTGACCAACATGCGGATCATGACGAGGATGGGACGAAAGGTGATGGAACTGCTTGGTGAGAAGAGCGAATTTGTTCCCTGTCTTCACTCGGTTGGTGCTCCGCTTCAGAAAGGGGAGCAGGATGTTGCCTGGCCCTGCAATGACACGAAGTATATTGTTCATTTTCCGGAAGAGCATTCAATTACCTCTTTTGGAAGCGGTTATGGCGGTAATGCCCTGCTTGGCAAGAAATGCTTTGCCTTGCGTATAGCCTCCTCAATGGCACGTGATGAAGGTTGGCTGGCTGAGCACATGCTGATTCTTGGAGTGGAGTCCCCTGATGGTGTCAAGACCTATATCGGCGGAGCATTTCCAAGTGCCTGTGGCAAGACCAACTTTGCCATGCTGATCCCTCCTCAATCGTTTGAGGGGTGGAAGGTGACCACGGTTGGTGATGATATCGCCTGGATTAAGCAGGGGGAGGATGGTCTTCTGTACGCGATCAATCCCGAGTATGGCTTTTTCGGTGTTGCTCCGGGAACATCGGAAAAATCCAATCCAAATGCGATGGCAACGCTTGAAAAGAACTGTATTTTTACAAACGTGGCGATGACACCCGATGGTGATGTCTGGTGGGAAGGGATGACAGATGAGGAGCCTGATCATCTTATTGACTGGCAGGGCCACGCCTGGACACCTGATTGTGGCAGACTCTCTTCACATCCGAATGCCCGGTTTACCTCTCCGGCAAGTCAGTGCCCTTCGCTTGATCCTGCATGGGAAGACCCGAAAGGGGTTCAGATCAGTGCTTTCATTTTTGGTGGTCGTCGCGGAGATACTGTTCCGTTGGTTTACCAGTCGGCAAACTGGAATTCCGGAGTTTACCTGGCAGCGACCATGGGTTCTGAAAAAACCGCCGCTGCCGCAGGAAAAGTTGGCGATGTTCGTCGCGATCCTTTTGCCATGATTCCTTTCTGCGGTTATCACATGGGTGATTATTTCACTCACTGGCTTAATGTCGGTCGTACGCTGCCCGAGCTGCCAAGAATTTTTGGTGTCAACTGGTTCCGCAAGGATGAGAACGGCAAGTTCCTCTGGCCAGGTTTTGGCGAGAACATGAGGGTGCTGAAGTGGGTGGTCGATCGTGTTCACGGCAATGCCGGAGCTGTCGAAAGTCCGCTTGGCTGGATGCCGAAGTATGATATGATTGACTGGACCGGTCTGGAGGAGATGACGGAAGAGAAGTTCATCAAACTGATGTCAGTCGACCGTGAAGCGTGGAAGAATGAGCTTCTTTCACACGAGCAGCTTTTTGAAATGATTTACGACAGGCTGCCCAAGGAGTTTCCCCATATCCGAGAATTGATGCTTTCGACGCTCTGGAAATCTCCGGCGCAATGGTCGTTAGCACCGGAACACTACGCCTCGGACCATTAAATCGGGGCTGGTTTCTTAAATAAATAACAAGGGCACCTGCAAAAGGGTGCCCTTGTTATTTATCTCCGTTTCTGCTCAGTTTTCGTCGAGGGTAAAGCCGATTTTCACGGTAACCTGCCAGTAGGCAACTTTCTGGTTCTCCACATGGCAGCGGGTTTCCAGAATTTCAACCCAGCGAATGTTGCGTATGGTTTCGGCAGCTTTCGCTACAGCGTTATTGACAGCCTCTTCAATACTTGTTGCAGAAGAGCCGACAAGTTCGATTTTCTTATAGATGTGTTCGCTCATGGTATGGTATGTTTTTTGTGCGTGGAAAAAGATTTGAAGATGCAGCGCGACCTGTGCGTTACATCAGCTCTCATATTAGCAAATCGGGGGAAATCTGCAAAAACCCTCCTTTCATTCGTCGCTTTTTGAGGAATTTTGTTCCTCTTTGATGATTTGCGTGTTGATCAGTGTTTCTCCAAAAAGAGAGACTTTTGCATAAGTCACTTCCATGGCGTTGATAAAATTGTTTGTAGATCGCCAGTATGGAATTGAACCGAGCCGTTTTACCATTGCCGCATTTACAGCAGGTGAAGTATGAATAAAAGATGGTTCTGGCAGTGGCGTAGAGTCCCAGAATGCGCCATGTTGTGAAGGGAGTGGTTCGGGTATTGCCACCTCTTCTTCTTCTGATGCCTGACGCTTATAGCCGATTTTCTTGAGAAACTCCTCCTTGTCTACTCCTCGCAAGGTGAAGAGGAGAAAAGGATCCTGGTCAAAGGCCTCTGCCATCAGGTAAAAGACTGCGGCAATGTGCTTACAGGGATTCGAGTAGTCGGGGCACGAACAGGTGGTTGTCAGATCGTAGTATTTGGCGGGAAAAAGAGAGAGCCCGGAATTTTTCAGGATCCTTCCAAGGTTCTCCGGCATCTCTCCACTGAGGAGCTGCGCGATGTATATTGGCTTCGCAGTAAGCTTTTGTGCCAACAACTCTTTCTGCTCTTTTGAATATGGTGTCAGGGAGATGGATACCTTGTAAGGCCGGACTCTTGAACCCTGCACTTTTGCTGCGACACCTTTTTTTGCGGTGATGACAAGGTCGGTTACCTGCCCTTTCCGGGCATAAGATTTTCCGCGAGTAATCCTGTCGCTGATATCAAAGCTTTCAAGTGTGGTAATCCACTGTTTTCCCCACCATGTCTGGCCGAATGCTCCGCGTTTATTCTGCGCCTTTATGCCTCCGGTCACCGCTCTGGGGGTGGATAATGTTGGTCGTTTATACCAGTAATATGCCATAGTTCTTACTCTCCCATTGCCTCCTGACTGAGCATAATCAGGCTGCGCAGATCATTATTCGACAGTTCAGTCAGCCACTGTTCTCCTGTTCCGAGAACCTTGCCTGCCACCGTTGTTTTTTTCTCAATCATCTCGTCAATGCGCTCTTCAAGAGTGCCTGTTGTAATAAATTTATGCACTTCGACGTTTTTATGCTGCCCGATGCGGAATGCGCGGTCAGTCGCCTGGTTCTCCACTGCCGGGTTCCACCACCGGTCAAAGTGAACGACGTGGTTGGCTGATGTCAGGTTCAGGCCTGTTCCGCCCGCTTTCAGTGAGAGGATAAATATTGCTGGTGAATTGCCCCCCTCCTGCTGGTAGCTCTCTACCATCTCATCCCGCCTCTTTTTGGTGACACCACCATGCAGAAACAGCACCTCTTCGCCGTAGAGATCCTGAAGATAGTGTTGAAGTATGGCACCCATCCGGGTAAACTGGGTAAAGAGCAGTGTTTTTTCGCCTGCTTCGCGGATGTTGCTGAGCAGCTCTGTCAATCGCTTTATTTTGCCTGATCGATGCTCAATGGCAGAGTTGTCGCCAAGAAAGTGGGCAGGATGGTTGCAGACCTGCTTGAGTTTTACCAGCAAAGCCAGTACCAGTCCCCGCCGATCAATGCCTTCGGCGCTCTCGATTTTTTCCTGAAGTTCATCCACAACCGCCTTGTAGAGCGATGCCTGCTCTTTGGTGAGCGTGCAATACTCTTTCATTTCTATCTTGTCGGGCAGGTCGGAGATAATCGATTTGTCGGTTTTCATGCGGCGCAGAATAAACGGTCCGGTGAGCGATTTCAACCGTGCGGAAGCTTCCGAGTCTCCATACCACTGTATCGGTGTGTAGAAGTTCTGCTTGAAAAAGTGCTGGGAGCCAAGAAAGCCTGGATTGAGAAAATCCATAAGTGCCCAGAGGTCGCCGACATGATTTTCAACAGGGGTGCCGGTAAGGGCAATACGGTAATCGGCACGAAGCGTTCTTGCTGCTTTTGACTGTTTGGTTTCAGGGTTTTTGATGTTCTGCGCTTCATCCAGAATAATTCCGGCCCAGGGTACCGCCGACAGAAATTCGAGGTCGCGCTGCAGCAGGCCGTAGCTTGAAACAACGAGAGCGGAGGCACTGGCCGCTTTGCGGAAATCTTCGGTTTTCATCCGGTCGCCACCGTGATGTATCAGTATGGGCAAATCCGGAGTGAAGCGCTCAGCCTCTTTCCGCCAGTTGTTGACGACGGAGGTGGGGCATATCAGGAGCGCCGCTCTTTTTTCTCCCAGTTCACGCTCGCGTTGCAGCATGGCAAGCGTCTGGATAGTTTTGCCAAGGCCCATGTCATCAGCAAGGCAGGCACCAAGTCCCCACTTGCGGAGAAATGAGAGCCATGAATATCCCCGTTCCTGATAGGTACGAAGCGTTCCCTGAAAATGGTCAGGTGGTGGAAGCATTTCAAATTGACCCTGGCCAGAGAGCTTTTCAAGCAGCTCCTGAAGCCACCCTTCAATTTCAAGCGATCGAATAAAGAGGCTATCCTCCTTTTTCTGTAATCCGAGGGCTGTTGAGAGAAGTTCTCTGCCAGAGAGTTTACCCGCAGGATGTTTTTCAAGAAAATGGAGGGCATTGACAAGCTCCTTATGGTCAACCTGTGTCCACTGTCCTCGAACTCTCACCAGTGGAGCTTTCAAATTGGCAAGCGTTTTCAGCTCTTCGAGATCCAGCTCTTCATTGCCAAGTGCGGCAGCATAATCACAGGCAACCATGTGATCCAGGGTGAGGCCGGATCCACTTCCCTTCATGGAGGGGAGTTTGACTTTTGTCTTGATTCCTATTCGATTGATGCCTTTGCGGCCGCTCCACCACGAAGGGAGCATCACCACAAATCCGAAGCTTCGCAGCAGCTCTGCAAACTCCAGTAAAAATTTGTATGCGCCTTCGGTATCAAGATTGAAGCCGCCCGGATTTTTCTTTTTCAGGCTTTGGGTGACTGCCGGGCAGAGTCCGGAGGCCTGCCCCAGAGCCGTCAGCATGAATTCGGTATAATCAGCACTGTATGATCTGGCATGGAGTGAGGCCGCGCTCTCCGGTTTCCAGAGATCTCCTGCGTTCAGTATCAGGCTTGGATCACTCTTCAATTGCAGTTGATAGGCAACATGCCAGTGCTCCTGTTTTGTCCCTTTCAGGGGAGGCTCTGTCAGTTGAAAGCAGAACTTGAAGGGTGATCGTTCATGCAGGTCAATGGGACGGCGCCATGCGTTGAGCTGACAGGCAAACTGCTCTGTCTCCTGCTCATTTTTCCAGTGCACCCTGGGGTCACTGCTTGACAGTGCTTGAAGCCATGCGTCATGGACACTCTCGAATTCAGTGAGTTTTTGCAGGCCCGCTTTTTCTGATGGCCGGATCAGTCCGTTCACGATGAAAGAGAGAAGCTTTTTGAGAACCATAAACCTTTGCGCTTCGGGCGGTTGCGTGTCGGTGCGGCTGAGAGCGCGACAAACTGCGGGCATGGTCTCCGCAAGTTTTTCAAGCGCATGGGATGCTGTACTGTCCGGCACGGGTTGCCACACTGCCTCCCAGGATTTGTCATTTCTGGCCATCGAAGGCAGCATTGACTGGCCGCTGATGATATTGAGCGCAATTTTCCGTACCTGTCGCGTCCACAAGAGGGAGCTGCCAAAGATAATGCCACTTCCGGGAATATTGCCTTTTGCAGAGAGAAGGGAGAGTTCAAACAGCGAAGTGGAGTTCAGTCGAAGCGCGGTAATCGGAAACGCTCTAAGGCTCTCTTCACCGTCAATATCGGGCATGGAACCGATGAGTGGAGATGATGGCACAGGTTTTTCACCCTGGCAGGGCAGCCAGACGCAAAACTCTTTTGTGGTGTTGCCTCGCAGGGAGATCATCCCGATGCCATTCATGGCCTGTCGCAACTCTTTCAGCATACCGATCTTTTTCCCCTCACTCCAGAGTACGGGGTTGCCATCGAGAATGGAGATGTGAAGTGCTATCATCCGAGGTGTATCAGCCAGTTGAAAAGGTTATAATTTATGAAGCTGAAGGAAATTTCGGAACAATATTGATAAAAATGCCAAGGAAATATTTTGCTTGAGGTCTCAATGAGTGTTCGGGGTGTGAACTTTGAGCAAAATGATCATAGTAATGCTCATCGTCTTATGGTCATTGCCCCCCTGAGAGGTCGGTGTGGCCCGAAACAGCCAGAAGCTTTACGACTGTTTCGGGCAAAAGGGGCGGGATTACACTCCAAGTGATTTGAAGAGGAGTGGAAGGGCACAAAGCCCTATGGCAACATTGGTTGCTCCGCAGATTTTTGTAATGATGGCGTTCTGCTTGTACCAGGCAAACGGCAGCAAAATGGTCAGCACGTTAATGAGCAGCAGCACGGTGGCTAAAGGCCATATTTTTCCGAGAAGGATAGCCTTGTAGCTGAAAACAGCCGTGATAAAAAAGATACCCAGAAACATGTGGGCATAGATCTTCTTGTCGCCGGGGTTGTAAAAATGCATGGCGACAACAACCCAGAAAAGCCCGTAGGTGGCAAAGATGGTGCCCAGGTAAATCCTTATGTCAGCAGGCAACCCCATGTCGAACAGATACATGCAGATCGCAGTGAAAAGCTGCGCCACACCGCCGAACCAGAGGGCAATATGGGCAAGATTGCGTCCAAGTTTTGCATGATCAGTCTCCTTGTCAAGTCCGAATCCCAACTGTTCAAGTCCAAATACCCAGACCGTAATGATCAGCCCGAACAAACCGATAGCTTCCGGATTAACGACATTCATGTGAATAAGACTCCTTTTTTAAATGGTGAGAAAAGTTGATTTTGATGCCATGATCATTGTGCATGGTCATAGCGAAGAAATGTACATCTATTTTGAGCTAAAAGGCAGGGTATTCGATGTTGAAAAGAGCTCATAATATTTATGATATCGACATAACGTATCGCCTTTTGGTTTTGCAGGTATTCGTGACGCATCCACTGGATTTGCCGCATTCTTTTACTACCTTTGCGCTGGAGAGAACAAAAATAATGAACTGTTGTGAAGATGAAATCACCCGCTGAAAAGGTGCCTGCAGAAATTGTGGAGATGCCTCTGCCTTTGGCGGGAGGGGGCTTTTCAGGTCTGCTGCTCTCAGCTTTTCCTGCCTTTGAGAGCAAGAATTTCCGGCGCTATTTTCCCGGTCAGGTGATCTCCATGATTGGTACCTGGATGCAGATGGTGGCGCAGGGGTGGCTGGTCTTTGAAATTACCGGTTCAGCCTTTGATGTCGGGCTTGCGGCGGCGGCTTCGACACTTCCCACTCTCTTTCTTTCCCTGTTTGGTGGAGTTATTGTTGACCGTTACCCACGGCGGATAATTCTGCTCTGGACGCAGTCGGCGGCGATGCTGCTTGCTTTTGTGCTGGGTCTGTTTGCCGTGACTGGCACGGTGACGTTATGGATTATTCTTGTGCTCTCTTTTCTGCTTGGCTGTGTGAATGCCCTCAATGTTCCTGCGTTGCAGGCCTTTCTCAGCGAATTAGTAAAGCGGGAGCATCTCGCCTCGGCGATTGCCATGAACTCGGCCATTTATAATGTGTCACGGGTGATCGGCCCCGCACTTGCCGGGATGCTTATTGCAGCCACTGGCACCGGAGCTGCATTTCTTGTTAATGGCTTCAGTTTTTTTGCGGTGCTCATTTCACTTGTCTCCATGAAAGGGATGGAAAAAAAGCCTGTCGTTCACATTAGCCGCAACCCTCTGCTGGAAATCAGGGATGGGCTGAGCTATGCCTGGAAGCATCCTGTGATCAGGACATCGATTTTGTATATCGCCATTATCTCAATTTTTGCATGGTCTTATGTTACCATGCTTCCGGTTATTGCCAAAACAACTTTTGGCATGGGTGCTTCGGGGATGGGCTACCTCTATGGTGTTTCAGGTTTTGGCTCAGTTGTTGGCACGGTGCTGGTCTCCATCTACTCAAGAAAAGTTGATCGTCTGGTTTTTATAGCAGGGGGGACAATTCTGTTTGCTCTTGCCCTGACAGGGTTTACTTTCAGTGCCAGATTGCCTGCAGCACTTCTGTGTCTCTTTTTCGGAGGTCTCGGACTGGTCTCGGCAGTTTCGACCATCAGCGCCACCATTCAGGGGGCTGTCGATGACCGTTTCAGGGGACGGGTGATGAGCCTCTATATGATGATTTTTATGGGGTTCATGCCGATAGGTAATCTTGAAATTGGCTACCTTTCGGAACATTTTGGTACTGGTATTGCCATTCGCGTTGGATGTCTGGTGACGATAGTGGCAGCGGTGGTGCTTGTTCTCTCAAGTGAAGGGATACGCAAGGATTATGGCAGTTATGGTTCATCATAAGGCGCAACCAAAAAACTAAAAAATACGATCATGAAACAACACGATTTTCCAGATGAGTTGCTTGCCTTCATCACCGACAGTGAGCTGGCCGAGCTTCAGGATTTTCTTGATTCCGATACCGTGCCTGATGATGCAATGATTCTTGAGTCTCTCGATGGTTTTCTTACTGCGCTGGTTATTGGACCAGCACCTGTTCCGACCGAAACATGGATGCCTTTGGTGTGGGATATGCTCAATGGTCGTGAAGCTCCTGCATTTGAATCCGTTGATCAGGCGAAAAGAATGACAAAGCTCGTCCTGAAAATGAAGGAGAGTCTCACAATATTCTTTGCCAGTTCTCCTGAATTATACTGTCCATTGTGCCTGGAGATGGAACTTGAGAGCGAAGAGATGTATAACAATTTTATGAAGTTGTGGGCGACCGGATTTATGGCGGGAATATTCTGTAATGAAAATAACTGGAAACCGATGCTTGACAATCAGGAGTATTTTGAGGAATTCTTAATGCCAATTTATTTGCTTAGCCCCTTTGCACACAACTCTCCGCCACTGCCAACCAAAACATTCAATGTGATCAGAGATCTCATTCCTGAATATGTGAAAGAGATCCGCAAGTTCTGGCTGCCTCGGCACCAGCAAGAAATGGCAACGGAAAAAGGCGTAGTGATTGCCAACGAAGCAGACCGGATTGGCCGCAATGAGCCCTGCCCCTGCGGGAGCGGGAAAAAGTTTAAGAAGTGTTGTGGGAGGTGATGGTTCCTGCCATTCGGTGCGCCCCCGACAAATTCTTGCCAGTAGGTCTCTATTTTGTCTCATTGAGCCTTCCGTATCCGACCGGTTACCGCACACGGCTCTTGAACTTGTTCATTGAAAGAAGCCTTCGCAGGTTAGCCAAAGAGCTTGGTCAAACTGTTTCGCCTATACCTGTAACAGTTTGAAATAAATTGAATTACTATACTTGTTCATGGAAAGTCTATAAGCGAATGATCGGGATATAGGGAACCCGAAAGATTGGTAACATAATAAACCATTGCAATGATGATACAGGAAGATTTTTCAGAGAACAGCCTGATTGAAATAACAGCCCATGAGCTTGATGAGCTGCAGGATTTTCTTCTTTCGGACGCAGTGCCTCAAAGAGCAATGCTGCTTGATACCCTTGACGGATTTTTTACTGCTTTGGTCATTGGGCCGGGAACTGTTCTCCCCAGTACGTGGCTTCCCTTTGTCTGGGATATGAGTGGACGTAAAGAAGAACCGAAATTTGAGACTTTAGAGCAGGCGCAGCGTATCGTGGAGTTGCTGATCAAGATGATGAACAGTCTCGTCATGAAATTGTCAACGTCCCCGGATTATTACGAGCCGCGTCCTGGTACGATGGCGCTGGAGAGTGATGAAACCAGGGATTTTTTGATCAAGCAGTGGGCAAAGGGATTTATGACCGGAGTGAACGGCAGTGGTACCGCATGGGATCCGCTTCTTTTGGATAAACAGTGCTTAACGCTGTTAGCTCCGATTTATCTGCTCAGTTTGAGGGCAGACGACCACGTTCCATTAGAGTCGGAGATGTACAGGGTATGGGAGAGAGTGCCGGAATGTTTGAGAGGAATCAGTGAGTTTTGGCTCCCTTCCCGGCGTGGGGAGATGGCAACGGGAAAAGGGATGGCGTTGGCAACCGAAGCCGAGCGAATTGGACGCAATGATCCTTGTCTCTGTGGCAGCGGGAAGAAGTTCAAGAAATGCTGCGGCAAGTGACCTCTCTTCCTGTTTAATATGCTTCCGGCAGATTGACAGCAGTAGTGCTCGACTTTGTTAATGATCCTGCCGAGATTCAGGAGGCGTTCCGTCAGTACTACGAAGGCTCCGTCACGGGTGAGCAGGTGGATGCTGACAGGCTTTACACCGTTAAGGCAGAGCTTGATGCCTCAGGAATTTATCTTCAACCCGAAGTGAACGACTTTTCGGCTATCTTTTTTGCACCCAAGCGACACCAAAGCACTGCCGATCACAAACAAATGAATGCAATTCTTGATGGTGCAGTTGCGCGGTTTCAGCACCTGCAAAACACGGTAGAAGAGGAGGCTGAGTTGTGGCGCGGCAAGGCACAGGCTTTCCGCAATCTGTACAGTTTTTTGAGCCAGGTGATTCCCTATCAGGACAGCGATTTAGAGAAGCTCTTCACCTACTTGCGCCATCTGGCATGGAAGTTGCCAAAACGGAAGAGTGGTGCTGGATACCAGTTTGATGAAGAGGTTGAACTTGACTATTATCGTTTGCAGAAGATCAGTGAGGGTTCGATCAGTTTAAGTGAAGGCTTCGCCAAGCCGCTTGATGGACCTCGCGAAGTGGGAAGCGGTATGGTGCATGAGGAGGAGGTGTCACTCTCCCGGCTCATTGATCTCATCAACGAGCACTTTGGTGGTGACCTGAATGAAGCGGATCAACTCTTTTTCGATCAGATCGCAGAAGCGGCATGCCAGAATGACGCGCTCAAGAAGGCTGCCGGGGTCAATTCACTCGATAAATTTCAGCTTGTGTTCAGGCAAGTTCTGGAGTCATTGTTATATTGAGCGCATGGAACTCAACGAGGAGCTTTTTGCTGACTTTATGGGCAAACCAGAATTGCAGGAGCTGGTGTCGAAGTGGCTGGGAAGTCAGGTGTATGGACGAATGAGCGGAATATGAGATCATCGTATTCTCCAGCCGGGGTGTGCGCAAGGGCATATCGCCGCTAACAGCGGGAGCCATAAACTTTTGTATAATAAATTATCACAGAGATGACACAGTACCATGTTTTAAAGAACGGCTCGATTCAAATAACCGATAGTGAAATTAATGAGCTTGAGGATTTTCTCCTTTTGGATGAAGTGCCCGATGGGGCAATGACGCTCGACTCACTTGACGGATTTTTTACGGCATTGGTTATTGGGCCAGCAACCGTTCCTGCCAATATATGGTTTCCCTATGTTTGGGATATGAATGGAGGTGGAGAGAAGCCGAATTTCGAGAATCCGGAACAGGCTGATCGCATACTGGAGTTGCTGATAAAGATGATGAACAGCATCGCCATGCGACTGTCAAGCTCTGTCGAGTATTATGCGCCACATCCTGATACTGTTGAGGATGGGGATGTGAAGGATTTGCTTGTCATGCTGTGGGCAACGGGATTTATGGTCGGAGTGAACTGTAGCGGCTCTGACTGGGAACTGCTTCTTCGTGATAAAAAGTTCTCAATCTTGTTGTCTTCGATTTACATGCTCAGCTTTAAGCCAAATGATCCCGTTCCTTTGCCAACGAAGACGTTCCGCGAGGTTTGGGATAAAGTGCCATATTGTGTGATAACAATTGATGAATTCTGGAACACTTATCGACGACAGGATCAGGCAAGGGCAAAAGGGATGGCCTTGGCAACCGAAGTAGAGCGAATCGGACGCAATGAGCTATGCCCCTGCGGCAGCGGAAAAAAGTTCAAGAAGTGCTGTGGGCGGTAATTTTTATGCACATCAATCAACCAGTGTTCCGTTAATGAACTTGTGAATAATACTTGAGATATAAGTCTGATACGGCAAACCTTCTTTGATGGCCAGTCTTTGTAGCTCAGTGAGGTCTCGTTCAGAAATCCTGATATTTAGCCGCTTATCCCTTATAAAAGTATTCCGAGCGTACTTGGATAGCTCTTTTCTTCTTTTTGGAAGGTCGGCGACAGGAACCCATTCACTGTTTTCAGAGCTATCCAGTATTTCCTTCTCTTCTTTGGTTTGATCGCGAACATGAAGCATGGGCAAACGCTGTAAATGAAAAATATGGTGATTGTTGATACTTTACTTTGGGCGTATCATGCTGTTGAACAGTATGAGGTTTTGACCTTTGATGAAAACCTTCAAAAGCACATAAAACAAACTGATATGAAGAAATAGCAGCTTTCGAAAACCAACCCGCAGACCATTTTCCCAACATCAATCTCAGTGCGCTCCCGACACATCGCTCTTCTCCACTTTTTTAATCTTGATAAAGAAAAGCAGCGGCAAGGCAATTGCAAACAGCAACGCGACCAGCATGAAGGCATCCATATAGGCCAGATGGTGGCTTTGAATGGTCACGGTGCCTTCAAGTGCGTTCAGTGCGGCCACCTCTGCGTCGGCTGGAGAAAGCACCGTTTTCGTCACAGCCGCCTGTTTTATGGCTTCGAGTCTTGCGATGGCTGCCGGATCGAAAGGTGAAAGATGGCTCAGCAGCTCTATCCGGTGTGCCCCTACCCGCTTGACGATATAAGTGTTGATGAGTGCTATGCCGAATGAACCACCAAGCTGGCGCACCATGTTGTTGAGTCCGGTAGCCTGCCCGATGTCTCTGCCGTGCAGGCCCGAGACAGCAAGCATGGTGACCGGAATAAAGATACACCCGAGAGCCAGGCCGCGCACCAGCAGGATGAAGAAGAAGTTTGAGGCTCCTGATTGCATGGTTTGCTGGCCAAGTGCCCAGCAGAAGAGAATAAAGGCCACCATGCCGACGGCCATCACCTTTTTTGGTGAGACACCTTTCTGCATGGCAATGCCGAGCGGCATGGCGATCATGCCAGTCACGATGGCGCTTGGGAAGAGCACCAGGCCGGTCAGTACTGCGGTAAATCCCAGCAGGCGCTGTACAAAAACCGGAAAGACAAAGAGCGAGCCATAGAGACCGAAGCCCACCACAAAGGTAAGCATAGCTGCGACAGGGAGGTTGTGGCTGCGTCCCAAAACGCGAAGATCAACGGCAGGCTCTTCGGTATGCAGCTCCCACCAGACAAACGCAAAAAGTGCGACCACCGCAATGATGGTAAACCAGGTGATATAAGGGGTCTCAAACCAGTCTTTTGACTCCCCCCGTTCAAGAATGAACTGGAGTGAGCCAGTGCCAACGGCAAGCAGCCCGATCCGGTCCAGTCAATTTTTGAGACGCTGTGGCTTACTTTCGGCTCTTTGAGAAAGGTGAATGAGGACCATGCGGCCAGAAGACCGATCGGGATATTGACAAAAAAGCACCACTCCCAGGAGAAGTAGTCTACAAGAAATCCGCCGAGGAGTGGTCCAATGGTAGGGCCAAGAACCAACCCCATCGAAAAGATGCCGGTTGCCTTGCCGCGCTCTTCGGGCCGGTAGGTCTCATAGAGGATCGCTTGTGAGGTGGGCAGAAGTGCTCCGCCGCCGATACCCTGCAGAAAGCGGAAAAAGACCAGTGCCCAGATGTCGGTAGCCATGCCGCAGAGCAGCGAGGCCATGGTAAAGAGCAGGATTGAGCCGATGTAATAGTTTCTGCGCCCAAGCAGGTTGCCAAGAAAACCTGAAAGCGGAATGACGATGACGTTGGCGATGGCATAGCTGGTAATGACCCATGCGACATCCTCAATGCTGGCACCGAGGTTGCCGCTTATCTGTGTCAGGGCGACGTTGACAATGGTGGTGTCGATCAGTTCAAGCATTGCCGAGACGATGACCGTCAGGGTAATGATCACTTTGCGAAGACCGGTTTCGTAGTGATGAGCTGGATTGGGCAGCATTGCCGCTACCGCAATACTCTTCTGTTGTTGAGCTTGAGCCATCAGTTATGGTTTTCTGTTTACAATCTCTTCCTGGTTTCTGCTCATTTCATCTTTACCTGGACGACAACATTCATGCCTGCGGCAAGAGGGTAATGGTTGTCCGGCTGGTCAGTAAAGAGAATTTTTACCGGAACGCGCTGTGTCACCTTGACAAAGTTGCCGCTTGCATTATCAGGAGGAAGCAGGGCAAATTTGGCTCCAGTCCCTGAAGAGAGCGACTCTATCTTTCCTGGAAACTCTTTGCCGGGGTAGGCATCCACCTTGATGACGGCCGGTAGTCCGGCGGCTATTTTATCAAGCTGCGTCTCCTTGAAGTTGGCCACTACCCAGAGTTCCTTGCTGCCTACAAGTGCAATCAATTGCTGGCCAGGCACCACATACTGGCCCGGTTGTACATTTTTTTTTGAAACCTGACCGGATGCCGGAGCAGTAATGGTGGTATAGGAGAGCCGAAGTTCGGCTTCACGCAGTTCAGCCTCGCGCTTTTTTACCTCCGCTTTTTTCAGCGGCACCTGTGCAAGGGCGGCCTGATACTGATTGCTGGCGGCCGCATACTGGGCAGAAGAGGCTTGTGCTCCAGCCTTTACTCCATCAAATTCAGCCTGCGAAATAACATCCTGACGGCGAAGATTCTCGTTGCGGCGAAGATCAGCCTGCCACTTTCTGCTTGTCGCCTCTGCCGCATTTGCTCCATCTCTGGCGGCATTCGCCTGATTCGTTGATGTCTCTACAGCGGCCCTGGCGCTCAGCAACTCGGCAGCAGCAATGTCGCGGCGTACTTCGTAATCGGTTGCGTCGAGCCGGAGAAGTGTTTCACCCTGCGTGACCGTCTGATTGGTTTTGACATGCACCTCACGGATGGTGCCGGGAACACGCGAAATGACCGGATAGATATCCCCCTCAATTTGCGCGTTATCGGTCTCAATGAAGATGAAGGAATGGTACACCTTGCCGCCTCCCCAGAACAGGGCTACGAGCAAAAGAGCACCGATAATGATGAATTTCAGCGGATTGGCTCTCTTTACAGGCGTTGTTTCAGAAGAGTTGTTGTCTGCCACAGGTATTGATTCAGGTTGTTCCATGGTCGTTGGTTACTATTGTTCAGGTATTTTCAGGATCATCACTATGCGGGCGGTGTAGCCTGACGGATTCTGTAATGCTACAACTTTCCGGTTGCACGTTTCAATTTATAGTTGTTCAGGATGCAGGCATAAGCGGCCTGGAGCCTTGCCAGTTCAGCCTGGGCAAGCGATGCCTCGGTGTCAAGCAGGTCGAGTGTTGTCGCCATGCCGTTTTCGTAACGGATCCTGGCATGTTGTGCTGCAAGTTCAGCCTGTTTTACCTGTGCTTCAGTGGTGACAATCTTTTCCGAAGAGGTCTGTAAGGCATGGACGCTCTCCTCTACATCGTTTTGTATCTGCTGCCGGGTATCAACCTTGCGCTGGGCGGCAGCACGAACCATTGCCGCGCTCTCCTGCTCTTTTGCACTGGTATGGTACCCGGTAAAGAGTGGCACCTCAACGCGCAGGTTACCGGCAACGTTGTTGCGAATTTGATAGATATCGGGCTGATAGCCGTTGTTAAAACCAACAGAGAGTGCTCCGGTAACAACTGGCAGGCTCTCTTTCATGGCCAGAGAGTGACGTTGCTGTGCCATTTTTTCCTGCTCTTCAGTGAGTTTGGCCTCGACGCGCTGTGCCAGAGCCTGGGCAACCAGTCCAGTGGTGACATGATCGGGAGTTGTGGTGGCTGCAAAAGAGCCTTCGAGCCGAAGCGGATGAGTCTCTTCTATGCCGGTCAGACGGTAGAGTGTCAGCTCACTGCTGCGCAGTTCATGTTCAAGATCAAGTGTCCGGTTGCGGGCTGCCGCGATACGTACCTCTGTTGAAAAAACATCAAACGGTGTTGCCGTTCCTGCCTGATAGCGCTTTTTTGCGTAGTCAAGCGCCTTGTTGAGAGCTGTAATCTGTGTCTCCTCTACCTTGATGCTTTCACGCAGAAAGAGCGTTCCATAAAAAAGCTGGACAGTTTGCCACGAAAGCTCCCTGCGCGAAAGATCAAGCGATTGTTCAGCCATCTTTTTCCCGCTCAGAGCCAGATCAACATTGCCATCTCTTCTGCCGAAATCAAGCAGATTCATCTTTGCCGTCACCTTGACTTCATAGTTGTCATTCGGCATAAATTTTACTGGAGCTCCCCCGCCAAAACTCATCTCCGAAACCGGAGTGATGGCGGTATAGCCTGCTGCTGCGGAGATTTGCGGATAGTATCCGCTTTTGCTCTGGGTCACTCTTGCGTCAGCCGCAGAGATATCTTCAATGGCGGCTTTGAGTGACGGGTGGTGTCCCTGAACAAGTTTGATGGTCTTTTCGAGGGTGAGGGGAGGCACTGTGGTTGGTTCGGTTGCGCCTGAGGGCAACGGAAAGGCAAGTATCAGCGCTACTGCGACTTTTCCGGCGGTTCTCGTTTTTCTGCTCTTTTTGCTCATTGGGAGGTTGGTTATTCCGTTCAGTCTTTGACTACTGAAGAGCAATTAGTGTGCCAACCAGTGAAAAGCTTGCCAGTTCAAGGGTTCCAGGAAAGCTGATTCATTCTTTTCTGAAATAATCAGAATTTTCTCTCTATATTCTTCTTAAAATTCAGGAATATGAGGAAGACATCTCTCCAGGAGAGCCACAAGCTGATGCAGTACATCAGTGAGGCTGTTGGCTCCATTCGTGATCCGCAGGAGCTGTTCAGGACACTTACGGACAAGTTACGTCTTGTTTTTGAGTTTGATTCGGCGGCTATCATCACCGTTGACCGGGAGATGCGTTATAGTAACGTCTTTTTTGAAATGCTCCGTTTTCAGCTACCCGATGAGTTTGACCGCAAAAAGCGGTTGATTGCCGGCTCGTGGCTTGAGCCTCATCTTGCTGATCATACTGTTTCCGTCATCAGTATCAAGGAGGCTCTTGAGCGTTATTCTGCCGATGTTCCTTTGCCAAAGATACTCTATGAGCTTGGAATGCGACAGGTTGCACTCTCTCCCTTGCGGACGGGAGGTAACGTGATCGGCTTTCTCTGTTTTGTATCGAAAGATGAAAAGGTGTGGCAGGAGATCGAAAAGGAGCTGCTTGCCACACTCTCCTCTCCAGTGGCCATAGCCGTCAGTAATGCCCTTGCCTACGAGGAGCTTCGTCAGCGAGAGGCGCAGACCGCCATGCAGCTTGCGGTTAATAACGCCCTTCTTACCATCAAGGATCGTCACCGTATGCTTCTGGCCGTCTGCGAGCAGATTGGAAAGCTGGTGCCCTGCACGTTTTTGGGAATTCGTGTGATGGATGATGATGGCTCCTATCGTCTGTACGACAATTTCAGGCGATCAGAGAGTGGTTTTTTTACTCAGGTCGAGGCGACACTTGATATTGAAAATTTTGAGGAGATGGCCCGTCAGAGTTTTTCGTTGATTGCCACTCCTGGCTGTTTCAGTGGGGAGCTGTTTCGGGAGCTGTGTGAAAAGTATCGGATTCTTGCCTATGTCAAGGAGAAATATGGAGTCTGTTCATTCCTCACCGTTTCGCTTTGGGATATACCGGGCAGCCGTGCAGGGTTAATTATCTCCAATACCTCGGGGAGTTATGAAGAGCATGACCAGACAACGCTCAGCCTCATTGTGCCCCAGCTCTCTCTTGCCCTGCAGAACTACCTTGCCTTTGACGAGATAGACAAACTTCGCAGGAAGCTTGAAGGGGAGCGCACCTCTCTGATTGAAGAGATCAATGCAGTACATAATTTTGACGAAATTATTGGTAACAGCTCCACTCTGACCACTGTTTTGAGACGGGTCAGCCAGGTTGCACCAACAGATGCAACTGTGCTGATTCAGGGCGAGACGGGCACCGGTAAGGAGCTTTTTGCCAGAGCCTTGCACAATCTTTCGCCGCGCAGCAAACGTGCGTTGATCAAGATCAACTGTGCCACGCTGCCTGCATCCCTGATTGAGTCAGAGCTTTTCGGCCATGAAAAGGGGAGCTTTACCGGCGCCACCGACCGCAGGATTGGTAAATTTGAGCTGGCTGAGGGGGGAACCATTTTTCTGGATGAGATTGGCGAACTGCCTCTTGAGCTTCAGGCAAAGCTGCTGCGGGTGCTTCAGGAGCGGGAGCTTGAGCGGCTCGGTGGGAAACAGGTGATCAAGGTGGATGTTCGGGTTATTGCGGCAACCAACCGCGATCTTTGCAGGGAAGTTGCCGAGGGGCGCTTCCGTGAAGATCTCTTTTTTCGGCTCAATGTTTTTCCGCTGGCCATTCCATCACTCAGTGAGCGTCGTGAAGATATCGCCATGCTGGCGGCCCATTTTGCCGCAAAATGTTCACGGGAGTTTGGCAAGCCTCTTCGCCCCTTCAAACAGAGCGATATGAACCGTCTGGTTGGTCGGGAGTGGAAAGGTAATATCCGCGAACTTGCTCACCTTGTCGAGCAGGCGGTGATTGTCTCTGACGGCACGACACTGGATTTTTCGACCATTCTCTCTTCCTCAGTCGCTGTTCCTGACCGGGCATCTGCTGGCCGGAGCAAAACAATGGGTGATTTTGAACAAGAGGTTGCCGTTTTGGAGCGAGAGCTGATTCTTGATGCCCTCAGCCGCTCAAAAGGGAGGGTAAGCGGTGCTGGCGGAGCCGCCGAGCAGCTCGCCCTCAATCCAAAAACGCTCTATTCCCGGATGCAGAAGCTGGGGCTGAGCAAACGGTACGGGTAACGGCGAAGGGTCTTTGTTTTTACATGCTTTTTTTACGGTGCTGAAATAATTTGGTTCAGATTTTTGAAGACGTTGAGCATCAGCCTCTGCGCAATAAAGCTTTTGAAGGCTTCATCGTTCATGATGCGGTTGAAGATGGCTTCGTTGCCGTTCATGCGGTCGAGCAGCAGGGTTTCGAGGTGCTGGTTGAAGACCGGCTCAAAGTTCGAAAGGGTGTTGGCCTCTGCTGCCTGGCGGATTTTTTCGTTCTCTGTAGCGGCGGCCTGCACCTGCTCGAAAAAGAGCTGGTCGGCAGGGGTGAAATCGGTGCCGAATCGTTCGTTGAGCTGTTCAACCAGTGTGGAGAGTGGCACCTCTTCCTCTGCGCTTCCGGTGCCGACCTCTTTCGGGCCAGTCAATGGAGGCGCATCTCCCTCCCGCAATGAGATGGCTCCTTCGCTGTACTTCTCCAGCCGGTAGTATTTCAACTGCACCTCGTCATCGATGCTGATATGTCGTCCGGTGTCTCGGGGAAGCTTTGAGAGCAGGTAGCGCCCGAAGGTGTAGAGCTTTTCAAGTCCGGAATCCTGATAGGGGATAACCTGCGAAAGGAATCCGTAGAGGTTCCTGAAGCTGGCAAACTGGCTTTTGAACAGATCAATCTCCTCCTCCTCAAGCTTTTTGACCCGCTCAACGACGACATCAAGGATGCTGTTCAGCTTTTTATGCTCAGCCCCGGTCGGGTGCATCCGGTTGCTGAACCAGATTTCGCACCACGCGTTCACCTCCGACTGGTCATACACCTTCCACTGGTCGAGCTTGTGCGCCAGTTCGTTGAGCTGCTGCGGATCACTCTCGTCTCCCTGCCGGGTTGTTTCGTAATAGGGCTTGAAGGAGAGGCCGATCTCTTCCGGATCGTTGACAAAATCAAGCACAAAGGTGTTCTCCTTGCCGGGGCAGGTGCGGTTCAGACGTGAGAGGGTTTGAACGGCCTGAATGCCGGAGAGCCTTTTATCGACGTACATGGTGTGCAGCAGAGGCTGGTCAAAGCCGGTCTGGTACTTTTCAGCCACCAGCAGCACCTGAAACTCATTGGAGGCAAAACGCTCCGGCAGCTCACTCTCCCGGATACCGTGGTTCATCTGTGTTTCGGTGAACCTGATACCGGGATGGTCGTCAAGAGAGAGTTCACCAGAAAAGGCAACGAGGGTTTTGATATCGTGGTACTTTTTCGCTTTCAGGTAGCTGTCGAACGCCAGTTTGTAGCGCACGGCATGTTCACGCGAGCCGGTCACTACCATCGCCTTCGCCTGCCCGCC
This sequence comes from uncultured Chlorobiaceae bacterium, assembly GCA_903859055.1. Taxonomy (GTDB): domain Bacteria; phylum Bacteroidota; class Chlorobiia; order Chlorobiales; family Chlorobiaceae; genus Chlorobium. Next base: position 21,060 of record CAIOLC010000232.1, read on the forward strand.
GATCTTGTGGCGGGTGTGCGTGCGGAAATGCTCAACGATGATTTCAACCTTCTGCGTAATGTTGTAGTCGTGCAGATCAACATACCTGGCAAGCGCTCGTGCGGCCTTTCTTCTCGGTAGCTCGGGATCATCCTCAACCGTCCGGATTAACTGATAATATCGTTTGTAGCAGATGTAGCCTTGCAGCACATCGAGAATGAACCCCTCTTCAATGGCCTGACGCATACTGTAGAGGTGGAACGGGGAGGCACCGTTTTCACCGGGCTCGTCAAAAATTGCAAGCGTTTTAAACTTTGGTGTAGCCGTAAAGGCGAAAAAGCTCAGGTTCGGCTGTTTGGTTCGCTTGATTTGATCACGCAGCATGGAGCGCTTTGCTGAATCCGAGAGCGGTTCATCGTTCATGTCGAGCATCTGTTCGGCAATGGCCGACTCGATGCCTTCGCGGTTCAGAATCTTTTTCAGCTCCATGGCCGTTTCGCCACTCTGTGAGCTGTGCGCTTCATCAACAATGACGGCGAAGCGTCTGCCTGCGGTCGAAATATCGACGCCTTTGCCCTGTTTTTCAAGCGTGGCAAGAGCCTGTGTGATAAAGGGGAATTTCTGGATGGTTGAAATGATGATCGGCACACCGTCAGCAAGTGCCTTTGCAAGTTGCTGTGTGTTCTCGTCAATCTTCTGCACTACACCCTGCTTGTGCTCGAACTGGAATATGGTATCCTGCAACTGCTGGTCGAGCACCACCCGGTCGGTAATAACCACCACCGAATGGAAGATTTTTTCGTTCCGGGCATCGTGCAGGGTCGAAAGCCGGTGGGCAAGCCAGGCAATGGAGTTCGACTTTCCCGATCCGGCAGAGTGCTGGATCAGGTAGTTGTG
>CAIOLC010000233.1 GCA_903859055.1 uncultured Chlorobiaceae bacterium
AGCAGCCTGTCGGACTTAAAGCATGCTTGCGGATTAATAACGTAAAAATGATGCTTTGAGCTTGATTTCCTCGAAAATTTTTTATCGTTACTGTAGTATGATGTCTATATCAATATTATAATATGTTCTATGCACCTTCTTTATACTTTGTCGCGAAATGTTTTTCTTTTTTCATTAAGTCCGACAGGCTGCTAGATAAACATGGAGCAACAGCAACAATCCAGCAACGAGCCACTTGTTGAGTTCATTGAGCGGGTTTTCGCTCCAAAGAGCGGGATCGCGGGGCAAAAAATTGATATCAAAAAGAAAATGACGGTGCCAAGCGCATCGTATGACCGGAACATGCTTGATACCGAGAGCTAATAAAAATCAACAATGAAACCAAAAAAGCAGGATGAATACATCAATGTCATCTTCATTTCGGTCGTAAAGACACCCATTATAGCGATGCGCCGGAGAGCTTTCCTCTCCTCCAAATTATCTCAGGGTGAACCCGGGTGCCGTAAGGTGCCTTAGAAGAGTCTTAAGCCGGATGAGGGGAAACTCTCCAGTCCGGTTTTTAGGGGGCGGCGGCGCAGTAATGCGTCGTTGCTACCCGACCACGATTGCAACAGTTGACCCAACGATCCTGCGATGAGAATTGCTGTTGGCAGGTTACCTGATACTGATGGGAGAGTCGGCAAAAAGAAGAAAACCAACCCCAATTGCAAAGAGAATTAACATTTTTCAATAGCCCAAGTAAACCCGGGATTTTGCATCTACCTGTACATCAAACCAATAATGCCAAGTAAACCTGTGATTGCGTAAAAATGAGAAAAGTAATAAGAGGAATGGATGCAAGATTCTCCTGAAAAAATCGTCGTATCCTTTATGGTGCTTACCTTGAGAATGCTGATGCTGCCAGGATGCCGGTGCTCTGTTTAACCTCTTGAACCCTTTGAATCATGAAACAGTTTTTACTGATTATAAGTCTGGGATGTATGTTCTCCTCTGTGGTCTATGCGGCTGAGCAGACTGTTCTGCTGGCAGCATTTGATCATAGCAGGCTGAGTGCTTCAGCGCAGTGCATCAGATGCCATAAGCGTGACCAGCCGGATGACAATCTACACCGCCAGTCGCAAGCCAACTGCTCTGTATGTCACACGACCAGGCAATGGAAACCAACCATCACCAAGCCATGAAAAAAGCTGTCAGTTGGCGGGTTTTTACAAGCTTCGGGCTTTTCATCGCATTCGTCATGATGCTGGTTTCAGGGTTAATCCTTTATATATCTCCTCACGGAAGGGTTGCGAACTGGACAGACTGGAGAGTGATCGGTTTGACAAGAAGGGGGTGGTTGAACCAGCATACTCTTTTCGGATTTGCCTTTTTCATCCTCTCTTTTTTTCACCTCTTTATAATCAACTGGAAGGCATTTCTCTGCTACCTGAAATCAAAGAGCGGTGAAGGTCTTAAATACCCAGGAGAGCTGCTCGCCGTCGTTATTCTTGCTCTCTTTTTTGGAATAGGAACCTATCTGAATATTCAGCCATTCTCGACGGTCATCAAGTTTGGCAATGCAATTTCTGACTCCTGGGGACGATAGAAGAGGTCAAGTAACCATTCACAACTCTTCTGGTTAAGCCTTGTGCATCATCCTGAGGCAATAAGGCAAAATTTACTATTTTGGGTTCAGATTCTCTCTCACCACATCTGATATTTTTATGAGCAGCAATACAAAGGAGTTACTCTGGCAGAGCCGATTTTCACTGCCCTTTGACCGCGATGCGCTTCTCTTTTCATCATCGGTTCATGTCGACAAAAAGCTCTATCGTGAAGATATTCAGGGCTCAATTGCCCATGTGACCATGCTTGCTGAACAGGGTATTGTCAGTGGTGAGGAGGCCGGAGAGATTATTGCCGGACTGAAGGAGATAGAGGAGGAGCTGTCAAGCGGTGCCCTTCTCCCCCACTGGGAGGATGAGGATATCCATACCGTTATTGAGAACCGGCTCAAGGAAAAAATTGGCGCAACGGCGGGCAAACTGCACTCCGGCAGAAGCCGTAACGACCAGGTTGCCACGGATACCAGACTCTATTTGCGCCGTCAGATAACCAAACTTCAGGAGACGCTTGCGGGAATGTTAAAGGTACTGGTTGACAAAGCGGAAAACTACCAGAAAACTATCATCTTTGGCTATACCCACCTGCAGCGGGCGCAGCCCATCTCTGCTGGCCACTACTACATGGCCTATTTCAATATGTTCAGCCGCGACCGTCAGCGTCTGCACGACCTTATGAAACGGGTGAACATCTCCCCTCTTGGTGCCGCCGCCTTTGCTGGCAGTACACTCCCCCTCAACCCTGAAAGATCGGCGGTGCTCCTCGGTTTTGACGATATGTTTGCCAACAGCATCGATGCCGTGAGCGATCGCGATATCATCATTGAGTTTATCTCGGCCTGTTCGGTCATCATGATGCATCTCTCGCGATTTGCCGAGGATCTGATTCTCTGGAGCTCCTACGAGTTCGGCTACCTTGAGATCAGCGATGCCTTTGCCACAGGCTCTTCACTTATGCCGCAAAAGAAAAATGCCGATATTGCCGAGCTGGTGAGGGGTAAAACCGGCAGGGTGTACGGCAACCTGATGGCCATGCTCACCATCATGAAGGGGCTCCCGCTCTCCTATAACCGCGACATGCAGGAGGACAAACAGCCGCTGTTTGACAGCGCAGAGACAACCATCGGCAGCGTCACCATCTTTGCAAAACTGCTTGAGCATACCAAGCTTAAGGAGGAGCGGCTGGCCAAACTGACGGCAGAGGATCTCAGCCTCGCCACAGAGATAGCCGAATATCTTGTTCGCAAGCAGATTCCATTCCGTGATGCGCACCGTATTACCGGAAAAATTGTCACCTGGAGTATCGCTTCGGAGACCACCCTGCCACACATTCCTGTTGAAAAGTTCAGGGAGTTTTCGGAGGTGATTGAT
>CAIOLC010000234.1 GCA_903859055.1 uncultured Chlorobiaceae bacterium
ACTGATTGTAACAGCAATTCTGCATCCAACATAGTGTTATCTATTTTTACCCGGTTAACATTCTGCGACTATAATTCAAATCAGGAAGCCATTATTCCATGGAGAGCTTCACCCTTGCACAAAAGATAATATTTTTTTCAACCAGCAATATCCTGAAAAACAACATCGTACACTTTGGAGTAATTCGCTGAATAATCCTCACCACAACGTCGCTCTTGCTGCCCCGCGCTTTCGAACTGCCGCCGTTGTAATGGCCTCATCTCCCTGCAAGGTGTCGCACAGCAGGGGCGACAGGGGATCAAAGCACTGGTGGACGGCTGTTGTTGAGACCGCATAGCAGTAGAGGCAGCCGTGCTGACAGGTGTTGTAACTGCCGATGTCGCGGCTTTCGACACAGCGGCAGGCATGGCGCTGGCCGCTGTCTTTTTTAATCCCGCCCATTGTTCTGCCTGAGAGACGCTCAATCAGCTCACCATCAATACAGCGACTGTGCCTAATGCCGAGGTGCGAGAGGTCAATATCGTGGCTGCAGGTGCAGAGCGCCATACCATTGCGCAATGCCGATGCCGCAAAGAGTGCGGCCAGCTCCCCCATCGCCGCTTTGTCGGGCAATTGGTAACGGATTGCCTCCATCCGGCGACGCACCTTCCGGTAGTCGTCAAGAAAGCTGATAATGCAACGCTTCGTATACCCTGAAAGCGGTTCAGCCAGGCGGTTGAATGCCTCAACATGCCAGGCAGGAGAGAGCTGATTGCTTAAAATCACAGGGTCATAACGCCACACAACATTTTCTGGCCCAATCAACTCCGACAATGTTCGGAATACCTCCACCATCTTCTCCGTTTCCGGCACACCTGGCTCCAGCGTTGCATCGTAAGGGGTAAGGGTAAAGAGAAAATAGAAGGGATAACCAAGTGCTTTTATCTCCGGCAGGCAGTGGAGAAAAGGTGTCGGATTTTTTGTCCAGAAGACGAAGGCATCAACCGTTTCAGGGGTAAGCAGAATGCGGCTGACCTGCTTTTTTTGCATGGGGTTGCGAACCATCACCTCCCCTGCTCTCAGGCGGTTCATAAACCACTCGCCATAAAAGGCGGGAATATCGCTCCGTCTGCTAACGCTGATAATCATATCGAGAGAGTTGGCACCATCAAAAAAAAAGTTTGTTCAAGAGAACACCGGTGGCACAGCCATGGCAAAAGCTTCCCTACACAAACATGCACGAATGCCCGATACCTGACCCCTAAAAAATGGCGGCATAGAGAAAAGAGAGCCCAACAACAAGCAGCACAACGCCAGAGGCTCGCTTGACAGAGCGCATCGCCGAAGATTTTCCGGCCCAGTCAAGATAGTGCTGCACCAGACTGGTCATGCTGCCAGCAACGGCAATGACCGCAGCATGGCCGATGCCGAAGGCTCCAATAAGTAAAACCGCCTTGAGCCAGTTCCCGGATGCAAGAGTGAAGACAACACCAAGAACAGGGGCAAGAAAAGCAAAGGTGCAGGGGCCGAGGCCTATGCCAAAAAGAAGACCCAATAAAAACGCTCCCCGGAGTCCGCCACGCTGCTCGTCAGGGAGTGCTATCCCGCGCCAGTTCAACGTGATAATCTCCATAAGGTAAAGCCCCATAACAATAAATACCCCGGCAATTACGTAGTTCCCCCACACTCCCGTATCACCAAGCATCCTCCCCATGGAGGCGGTGATCAAACCGATCATGGCGATAGTACCCAAACTGCCGGATGCAAAAAGGAGCGAGAGAGAGAGTGTTCGTTGCACTTTTACCCGGCCATGGCTGCTGATATAGCCGATCACAAGAGGAATGGCCGAAAGATGGCAGGGGCTGAGCAGAACACTGAGTATCCCCCAGGCAAATGAGGCGGCAAGAGCAACAAGGTAACTCTCGCTGAGCGCCAGAGTCAACGCAGAAAAAAGGGATTCAAGCATAGTGTTTGCTCCGTTATTTCGTCGGGCTGAGCCCCTGTTGCCTCAAGAGTTTATCAATCTCTGTTTCAGGAAAAAAACCCTCGTGACGGAAAAACTCCTTCCCGTTACTATCCAGAAAAACCTGTGTCGGAATCAGCCGTATCCGATACTGTTGCGCATAACTCCGCTCCTGGGCAGTGGAGACATTATAAAAGATCACCTTGAGCTGCTCACCATATCGGCTTTCCAGAGAGCGCATCACCGGCTGCATCAATTTGCAGGGAGTACACCACGTCGCGCCAAGCTCGACAAAGGTTACCCGTGGGGTTGCGGCAGCCTGCGCGTTGCCTGACCAGAGCATCAGCAAGAGAAATGTTGTCAAAAAAAATACCTTTGCAAAATTCATTATCGCTCCTCCATTTTGATGCAATCTTGACATCCATTCTACACGTATCACCATGTTCAAAGAGTTGGGGGCTGTAGAGATTCGCTTGCCGCGAGAAATAATAGTTTATCGCAAATATACGATAAATCAAAAGGAAAAAGAAGTGAGCCCTCTCTCCGCTCCGCAAGAGATAAAAGAGAGAGGCAAAAAGAGCGGCAGATTTTGCTTCTTCAAGCTCTATACTGTATTATTCCAAAAAATAACAACACAGAGAGACAGGCACCGACAAAACGCAACCACCCTTTTCCCCGGATTCAGCTTATGAGCAGACAAAAAAAAGTTCTTGTCGGTATTTCAGGCGGTGTTGACTCTGCGGTGACCGCCTGCCTGCTCCTGAAGCAGGGCTATCAGGTGACGGGTCTCAACATCAGGGTGCTCGACTCCCTTGAGGAGAGCACTTCAATTCAGCCATCACCGCTCGTCATCAGCGACCACCCCGATTTTCAGATTCCGGTCTTCACGCTGAACCTCAGCAGCAAGTTCAAAAGTGATGTCATCAGCTATTTTCATGATGACTATCTCGGGGGAAGGACACCAAACCCCTGCATGGTCTGCAATAAAAAGATCAAGTGGTTTGGCCTCTTTGAGGGGGCGAAGATGCTGGATGCGGAGTTTGTCGCCACCGGCCACTTTGCTTCGACCTCCTTCAGTGACGGACGATACCGGCTCTACAAGGGGGTTGATGCAGAAAAAGATCAGAGCTATTTTCTCTGGATGCTCTCCCAGAGTGATCTCGAAAAAACCATCCTGCCACTGGGCGAACTGACCAAACCGGAGGTACGCAAGCTGGCTCACAGCTTTGGTGTCAGAGCGGCTGAAAAAAAGGAGAGCCAGGAGATCTGCTTTGTGCCGCAGGACGACTATTGCGGCTACCTCGAAGGAGCCATCCCAGGCCTTGCTGAAAAGGTGGCCGATGGCGACATTGTGGATGAAACCGGCAACGTGATTGGCAAGCACCGGGGCTACCCTTTCTACACCATCGGCCAGCGGCGCGGAGTTGGTGTTTCAGCGAAAATCCCCCTCTACGTCACAGGGATTGATACCGAGCATAACCGCATCCAGGTTGGCAAAAAATCTGCGCTTGAAACCCGTCGCCTCATTGCCTCCGGCCTGAACTGGATTGGCATTGAACCCCCAGACGGCCCGGTTGAGGCGCTCGGAAAAATCCGGTATCGTGACAAAGAGAGCCCCTGCACCCTTGAACCGCTTGAGAACCATGAGGTGGCTGTATCGTTTACTTCACCAAAAAGCGCCATTGCTGCCGGGCAGGCCGCCGTCTTTTACCGCAACAGCGAAGTGCTCGGCGGGGGCTTTATCCACCGGGTTGTTCGAGAACCTTCATTGTAAACCTTTTCTCATTCCCATGCTTCAGCGTAAACATCTTTCTCTCACTTTTCTTGATCTGGCACCTGCCGCGCCGGATCATGCGCCGCTCATGATTCTGCTGCACGGCTATGGCAGCAATGAAAAAGATCTGATCCCGCTTGCGCCATTGCTGCATGAGGGGCTCCGCTATATCAGCGTTCGCGCTCCCCACACCCTTGATATGGGAATGTTCGGCTGGTTCCCCCTCGGCTTTACCCCGACCGGCATTACGGTCGATTATGCCGCAGCAGAGGAGGCTCGCCTGCAATTCATCAGCTTTATCAGGGAGATTCTTGCCGAATACAAACCGGCAGGGAACAAGGTTTTTCTGATGGGCTTCAGCCAGGGAGCGGTGATGAGCTACATGACCGCCTTCAGTGAACCTGAGCTGCTGCATGGGGTGATCGCCTGTTCGGGGCAGTTGCCCGAAAGGAATCTCCCGCTGGACAATCCCGCTCTGCGCAAACTCCCCTTTATTGTGCTGCATGGCCTCTACGATGATGTGCTGCCAATTGCAAAAGGGCGAGCCTCCCGCGAGTGGCTCCAGCAGCGGGTGGATGACCTCACCTATCAGGAGTATCCGATTGCGCACCAGATTGCGGATGAGGGTATCCGGTTGATCCATTCGTGGCTTGAAAAAAGAGTACCGGCAACTCTGGAAAGAGAGTAATTGCCCCCTTTTCGGTATATTCTCCATTTTTAAACACCGCCATGCCTTAGCAAACTAAAGAGGAATTAATAGACGAATGAAGGAGACCCTTTTATCTCTGGTTGAACAGCGCATCCTTGTGCTCGACGGTGCAATGGGCA
>CAIOLC010000235.1 GCA_903859055.1 uncultured Chlorobiaceae bacterium
AGTCGATGGACTCGGTCAGTTCGCCTTTGTCGTTGCGGGTTTCGGTAAAAACGGTTGGAAAGAGCTGTTTCAGCCGGGCACGGTTTTGGGCGGCTATGTCGAGCGTGGTTCCTTTCATGTTTTCGGGCTGGATCTCTGCCATAGTCTTTAACAATGTGTGGTTTAGTTCATCGACCAGCGAATGGTGAAGAGGGTTTTCTCTTCCGTGGTCTGCTTGAGCCGCTCTTCAACGGTGTCGAGCAGTTCGTCTTTCTGGTGTTCAATATGCCGTGATGCTTCGTCGTACCCTTTCCAGGCTTCGTCTCGCTTTTTGTCGATATCGCGCAGTTTTTTCTGGATGGCCAGTTTGTCTGGCAGGTTCGGGGCAAGACGGGCCTCTTTTTTCAAGATAGCAATCTGTTCGTCATACTCTTTGAGTTCGACCTTGAGCCCTTTGCGTTTGTCGTCGGCCCAGTAGTTGAGTTTTTCGATCTCTTCTTCAAACCAGTTGGCCTGTTGGGCGGCAAGGGCGGAGAGGATTTCGTTTTTGCGTTGTTCAGTGAGCTGTTGCAGCACTGCGTGCGGCACAATGGCGCTCTCTTCGGCGATGGTTGCGGGAAGGTCGAAAAAGCGGCGGGATGACTCTTCAGGGAGGGTTTCTCCGGTGTCGGTTGTGGCGCTGAAAATGAGGTGATCCTGCTCGTCGGCGCCGTTAATGGAGAGCTGCAAAAGCTTAAGTGTACCAGACTGGCCAACAAGAGGTTCGAGTGTTTCGGATTTTTGCGGCCATGCGGTGTAGTCGAAACTGATGTGTGCCCCTTGGGGTATGGTGGTTTTGCATGCCTCTATGAGCTGTTGAGCGAGGGGGTGACCGATGCGGTAACGATGCGCGTCGCTGGTGGTTCGAGTGAGATCGTAGGTGCCGGCCGGAATGGTATGGTCGGCGCTTATTGCGCTGTGCAGGGTAAAACTGAGTTTTTCATGGTCGAAGGCGGCTTTGCCTTCAAGCGCGTATCGGGTCAGCTTCCAGAGCATGGAGTCGTATTTGTTGAGGTACTGGCGGCTTTCGCTGAGGTTTACCCGCAAGCGGTCGTGAACGTCGGCATCAAAGTTTTCGAGCAGTTTTTTACGAGTATCGCCCATGGTAGCCGATATTTGCGATTCCATCTTTTCCTGAAGGCGGTTGAATTCTGATTCTATTTCGGCGGTTGTCCGGCAGTTCTGGTAGATGGCGGTTTTGTCGGCAAGCGTCAAGGCTTCTTTTGGTTCTTCGTCACCCCACTCTTCAGCTTCTGTTTCAAATTCTTCAAAATCGGTTTCGAGTTCTGCCAACCCATCATTGAAACTGCTCTCCTTGAGCATTTTTTTCAGTCTGTTTGCCAAAGAATCGAGTGCACCGGCTATGGCAAATGTAGAGGACGCGAGCAGTTTGCGAAGTATCAGTGTTATGAGTTGCCGTTGAGAGTTCGGAAGAGCGTACAGGGAGTCCTTATGGAGATATTCGGTAACCATATCATAAAGCGCAACTTCATCGGCAGTAGGAAAAAAATCTTCTGTCAGGGGTATCCTGTTGGTGTACCGGATGTATTCAAGCACTTGACGGCGGAGCGTGCGGTGGCACAGCGGGGCAAGACGGGCTTTGAGTTCGTCGAATGCTCCCTCTGCGGAGATGCGGGCGTACTTTGTTTTGAAACTTTTGTCGTCGCCAAAGGCGTAGCTGTCGATCATGCTGACCAGACCATACAGCTCCATCAGGGAGTTTTGCAGTGGCGTGGCGGTCAGAAGAATTTTGGGGGTGTTGAGGAGCACCGTTTTTATTGCCCTGGTAATTTTGTTGTCGGGTTTATAGACGTTGCGCAAGCGATGTGATTCGTCAATAACGGCAAGATCCCACGATTCTGCCATGATGGCTTCATAGTAGCGGGCGGCAAACTGGTAGGAACATAGGATGAGTTCGTTCTGATGTAACGGGTTGCTGCGCCCCTCTTTTTTGAGCAGTTTATAGTTTTTTGTTTCGAGGATACAGGAGGGCAGGTAAAATTTTTCGGCCATCTCCATTGCCCACTGCTTGCGCAGATTGGCGGGTGTAATGATGAGGATACGGCGTTTGCGTTCAGCCCATTTTTGAGCAATGACCAGCCCGGCTTCAATGGTTTTGCCGAGACCTACTACGTCGGCAAGAATGGAGCCTTTGGATAGTGGAGAACGGAAGGCAAAAAGGGCGGCATCAAGCTGGTGCGGGTTGAGGTCAACCTGGGCATCAGCCAGCGCTGAGGCAAGCTTTTCGGAGTCGTTGAGCGAGTGACGACGGCTGAGTTCGTGTGCGTAGTATGAAGCATGGTACGGGGTCACTGGCGTCACTTTGGGTTTGTGGTCAGAAAAGAGTTGATGCAGACGCACACACTTTCTGGATTTAGAGCCATACAGACCCTGATGTATTGAAAAAAATTCACGATGAGTATGTTGCTTCGGATGCTGTCAAAAGGCGACTGATGTATGGCTCTGACTTTACGATATTATTACTGTTTACTGATCTTCTTGACCATCGCCATGTAATACATACTGCTTTTCCGGTTGATCAGCATCAAGACGTTTATTGTGATAACGCCCGGAGATTTCTGAAGCTCACACCCGACCAGGGTGCTTAAAGGAGGATCTTCACAGAAACGCTCAACAAACCTGGTCAACCAGACGGCTGGTGGCCGCGTGACACTATCCACGTTGCAGGATTTCATGGACCAGCCAGATTTCCTCATGGATCTTTCGTAATGAGCGGTGCATTTTTATTCAGAACAGGAGGATAGAGCCGTATCCAGCCATTGCCCGGAAAAGAGGAGTTACTGTTGCTGCTGTACGGGCAAAGAGGCACACCGACAGAAACAGCATGAGCACCGCAAATTTCATGAAAAAATCTACTTTTTGCTATGAGTCAGAGATACGCTTATTTTGAGTGCACGATTATCAAAGTTGCTTAAAACTACTTTTTTTCAAAAATTATACTTCACTATTAAAGAATTACAAGTAGAAAATATCAGGCTATGCGTATAAAATTGTACTCATTGGTTGGAGGCTCCTATGCCATCAGCCCCGCCAGCAGCTCCAGTCCGGTTGGTTCATGTTTCAAGAATGGCACAACGGCGTAGCGCTTCGCATGGTGATGAGCAACAGCATCAATCTCTTTAAGTTCATTCTTGGCCCGCTGGCGCAACAGTGTGGAGGTGGTTGAGGCTGCCGCAACGCTGTTATTGATAATCCATGCCCATGGTTCAATGCCTGCACGCCGCAGCTCCTGCTGGAGATTGGCTGCCTCAAGCACCGGCGTTGTTTCGGCAAGGGTCACCAGCAGCACCCTGGTCAGCGCGGGATTCTGCATCTGCATCATCGGCGTTACCTCGGTCAATCCATCGCTTCGCGTCTGGCGGGCAAATTCGCGGTGATAGGCTCCGGTGGCATCGAGCAGCAGAAGCGTGTGTCCGGTTGGCGCGGTATCCATCACCACAAATTTCTGGTCGGCCTCACTGATAATGCGGGAGAAGGCCTGAAACACGGCAATCTCCTCCGTGCAGGGTGAGCGCAAATCCTCTTCGAGCAGAGCTCGCCCTTCGGCATCAAGCGCTATCCCCTTGCTCTCCAGCACCTCCCTGCGGTAGCGTTCAGTCTCTGCATCGGGATCAATGCGGCTCACCGTAAGATGCTTCACAGCCTCCGTTAATGTCTCGGCAAGATGCGCCGCAGGGTCAGAGGTGCTGAGATGAACCGGCAGACCCCGACGCGCAAGTTCAACAGCAAACGCTGCGGCGAGCGTTGTTTTGCCGACTCCACCCTTTCCCATAAACATCACCAGACCGTGCCCTTCTGCTGCAAGAGCATCAACCAGCGATGACAGAGCTGGCGCATGACAAGAAACCGTCCCCATTGTCTCTTCACCCAGTGAGAACATTGGAGCAGAAAACAGTTGGTGCAGGGCATCAAGCCCGACAAGATTAAACGGTTTAAGTGGAATCTCATCCGTTGGCAACCGCTTGAGCTGAAGAGGCAGTGCCGACAAGGCGGACTGTTCGCGGACGACAAGGGCAGTGGCCAGCGGGTCACCATCAGTCTCAGCAGAGGGAAAAACCCCGTTAACCACCAGATACTGCCGGGCAATGCCGATAGCCGCCAGCTCTTCACTGGTTCGTGCCACTTCGTGCAGGGCGGCCTGCTGGGCACGGGCGACAAGAATCAGGCGGGTACGCTCCGGGTCAGCCAGCGCAGCAACCGCAGCCTTGTACTGGTCGCGCTGCTTCTGCAGGCCCGCCAATGGGCCAAGGCAGGAGCTGTCACCTTTTCCTGTTTCAAGAAAGCCGCTCCAGGCACCCGGGAGTTGCAGCATACGGATAGTGTGGCCGGTGGGGGCCGTATCAAACACAATATGATCGAAATCCACCGTGAGCTTTGAGTCAGTCAGCAGTGACGTAAACTCGTCAAAGGCTGCAATTTCGGTGGTGCAGGCTCCAGAGAGCTGCTCTTCAATGCTTCGGACAACCGCATCAGGCAGGAGGCCTCGCACCGGCCCGACAAGACGATCACGATATTTCTGTGCGGCATCGAGGGGATCAATCTCCAGTGCCGAAAGAGAGGGCACCGCTGGCACAGCCGTTATACTGTTGCCAATGGTCATACCAAAAACCTGCCCAACATTGGAGGCCGGATCCGTGCTGACCAGCAGCACCCGCCTCCCCGACTCAGCAAGGGAGATGGCGGTGGCACAGGCAATTGAGGTCTTTCCAACCCCGCCTTTTCCGGTGAAAAAGAGGAATCGCGGTGGCTCGGCAAGAAATTTCATGATTCTGTTTTGAAAAGATTAACAGCAACAACCGGTTGAACAGCAACTTTTTGCAGGTTTTGCACCTTCACTCCCGGCATCAATGGCTGACCAGCGAACCAGTTCATCGCGGGTTGGATAGCGGCCCGTCAAGATGACAGCACCATCAAGCAGGATCAAAGGCAACCCCTCCTGCCCGGCATGTTCAAGAAATGTTTTCACCTCAGTATTTTCAGCAAACGCCATAGGCTGTTGAGCCAGATTATAACGGTCAATCGCCACCCCATTCTGCCGGGCCCAGTCGACATCAGCCGCAAACGTGACCAGCGCCTGATCAACCTCAACACCACACACTCCCGTCGAGCAACAGAGCGCAGGATCAAAAACTTGAATCTGTTTCATGGTATATCTCCTTTAATTGTAAAGAATGAAAAACTTAGACAGCAGCTTCCCCCGCAAAAAACTTCCCCCGGAACCAGAGTGAGGCATTGACAAGGGCAATCAACGCCGGAACCTCAACCAGCGGTCCGATAACTGCCGCAAAGGCCTCCCCTGAATTAATGCCAAAGACCGCCACCGCCACAGCAATGGCAAGCTCAAAATTGTTACTCGCTGCTGTAAAGGCAAGCGTAGCGGTTTTTGAGTAGCCAGCACCGGCCCTCTTGCCCATGTAAAACGAGAGCAGAAACATCACCACAAAGTAGATCAAGAGAGGAATGGCAATGCGCACCACATCCATAGGAATTTTAACGATATACTCCCCTTTCAGCGAAAACATCACCACAATGGTAAAGAGCAGCGCCACCAGCGTCAAGGGGCTGATGCGCGGAATAAATTCCCCCTCGTACCACTCCTTCCCTTTCAACCGGAGCAAGGTAAAGCGGGTCAGGAAACCGGCAAGAAAAGGAATACCAAGATAGATAAAGACCGAACTGGCAATCTCTGCAATGGAGATATCAACCGCAAACGAGGTGAGACCAAGCCACTTCGGCAGCACGGTGAGAAATATCCAGGCATAGAGAGAGAAAAAGAGCACCTGAAAGATGGAGTTGAGGCCACCAGACCGGCCGCATACTCCGTATCGCCTTTGGCCAGATCATTCCAGACAATCACCATGGCAATGCAGCGGGCAAGACCGATCATAATGAGGCCAGCCATATAGTGCGGCATGTCGGAAAGCAGCAGAACCGCCAGCGTAAACATCAGGATGGGGCCAACCACCCAGTTCTGCACAAGCGACAGAACAAGCACCCTCGTGTTACGAAAAACGTCACCCAACTCCTCATACTTCACCTTGGCCAGAGGCGGGTACATCATGACAATAAGGCCAACGGCAATGAGCATGTTGGTGGTGCCCACCTGAAAATGGTTCCAGAACCCCGCAATGCCCGGGGAGAGATAGCCGGAGAGCACTCCGATGCCCATGGCAAGAAAGATCCAGAGCGTCAGATAACGGTCAAGAAACGACAACTGTTTTGAGGAGATTCCCATAAGGCTATTTTCCTGACAAATTTTCGTTATAGAACTTCCTGAATTTCAGATTAATCTCATCACGAACCCGGCGGAAAACCGCAAGTATCTCCTCCTTGCTCCCGGTGGCCCTGGCTGGATCATCAAAGCCGATATGCAGCCGATGCTCCACCTTGCCGGTAAAAACCGGGCATGATTCGTTGGCCTCGTCGCACACCGTAATAACATAGTCAAAGTGCTGATCGAGAAACTCATCAACACTTTTAGGCTTGCTGAGACTGAGATCAACCCACTCCTCACGCATCACCTGAACCGCAAGGCGATGAACAGCCTCTGCAGGAATGGTTCCCGCAGAGAAAACCTCAAGCGACTTGTCGAATGAACGGAGAAGCCCCTCGGCCATCTGGCTCCGGCAAGAGTTACCGGTACAGAGAATCAGCACTGAACCACTCATGAGCAGCACCCTCCGCTGTTTTTCTCCTTGCTGCCATGCGTGCCGCAACAACAGCCATGCGTTGAAGCGGTCAACAATTCAAGAATCTCATCATGCGACGGAATACGCCCTTTGCAGACCACCTTTTCATCCACCACCAGTGCTGGTGTGGTCATAACATTATAGGACATAATCTTCTGGAGATCTTCGACCTTTTCCACGACAGCATTAAGAGCCTCTTTTGAAATCACTGCCTTCACTGCATCATAAAGCTGAATACAGCTCGGGCATCCACTCCCAAGAATTTTTACCTTTTTCATTGTTCTGTTTTATTAGAGGTTTACATCAAAAAAATTCAACATGATAGAGGGGACTTGTCACCGGTCAACATCGGACAATCACACTCAAAAACCCTCTCAGGGGTAAAAAAATCCTGAAAAACCGCATAGGCTTTGAGCCAGTTCTCACGATCAATACAGTAGCGCACCTTCGGTGGATTGATCTCACCCTGAATCAACCCGGCCTCAAGCAAAGCCTTCAGATGTTGCGAAATGGTTGACTGTGCCATCGGAATAAACTCCGTAAGCTCACCGGTAAAACAGCACTGCCGACTGGCAAGCAGCTTCAATATCTTTATCCTCACCGGGTGACTCAGTGCCTTGGCAAATTGTGCCAGAGACTCCTCCTCTTCACTATATTCTACAGTCAACAAAGTTCTCTGCATAAATCTTTCATCCAATTTATTAGTTCATCGCAAATATACGATTAATAAAATATAAAACGAGAGAAAAAATAAAAGGAACCTATCCTCCGCACACTCGCTGTTTAACAAAAAAGTGCTACCTTTGATTAAATTTCACCATAAACACTCATGCCCTCCTCCGACTCTCCACAACCGCCGGTCATTGTCATTCTCGGCCCGACAGCATCCGGCAAATCAAGGCTGGCCGTTGCCCTTGCAAAAAAAATTGGGGGGGAAATCATCTCTGCTGATTCTCGCCAGATCTATCGAGAGCTTGATATCGGGTCCGCTAAACCCTCTTCGGAAGAGCTTGGAGAGGTTACGCACCACTTTATCAATGAGAAAAATATTGGCGAACCCTATAGCGCAGGCGATTTTGCCTCTGAGGCGGTGAGACGGATACAGAAGATTCATGAGCAAGGAAAGAGAGCTGTCGTTGCCGGTGGCTCCACACTCTACCTCGAAGGGCTCCTTGAGGGGTTTGCAGAGCTTCCCCCAGCACATCACGAAACAAGAGCACGACTGCTTGCTGAACTTGACCGCTTCGGGAGTGAGCATCTCTATGAACAGCTTTGCCAAAAAGACCCTGAACAGGCTGCGACACTTGACCCTACAAAGAGCCAGCGATTGATTCGGAGCCTTGAAATTATTGAAAGAAGCGGTAAAAGCGTCACCGAGTTGCAGGCTTTGGGCAAAATGCAGCGGAGCAGCCTCCGCTTTCTCACCTACGGAATGGAAATACCCCGGGCTTTACTCTACGACCGAATCAATCGGCGAAGCGATGAGATGATGCAGGCTGGCCTTTTCCACGAGGCCGAAGTTCTCTATCACAAGTATCGAGATCTGATTTCGGAGAGGAGAACAGGTGCCCTGCAATCGGTTGGCTATCAGGAGCTGTTCCGCCATTTTCAGGGAGTCATTGAGCTGCCGGAAGCGGTCAGGCTGATACAACAGCATACGCGCAACTATGCCAAACGCCAGTTAACCTTTTTCAGAAACCGCCTGACCGTCAACTGGGTGGCCGCTCCTGAAAACCGCAGTGACGTTGAAAAACTCACTGCTGCTCTTGAAAAACTTTTACTGAACGACAGGAGCGTCCGGTAAAAAAATAAAAACGGTCTGAAACGACTTGAAAAACAGCGATTATATATCGTTCACGAAGAACCTCTTCCGCAAACTCAGCAATAAATCGGTAGCGGCGACAAACAGCGAGTCAGAGCAGGTATTTCTGTTCCTGAGTGCTTCCGGAAATCAGCAAATCGAGCTCCTTGGGGTCAAGAGTTTTCAACCTTGATATAATTTCACGGCATTGACGCTTCGATGAATTGAGTGTTCTTGACTGTAAGATATTTACGGAAAGAACTTTATCCCGAACTTTATTCCAGTCGTTCAGCTCAACAAACAAGATGGCAAAAGCCACCGATTCGCGATAAAAAAGACCACCTGTTGTGAAAGCCATGCTGTACCATTCTTTCTTCATCACCGACGTTGACTTATTTTATTCTGTTCTCTTCTGTAGCACCACCGCCATTCACCCATTTATCTACCTCCTCCTTCCTGAACGTCCAGAGTCGTCGCATACGATGTGCGGGCATTTGATTTTTATCAATTCACTTATAAACGGTGTGTTTACTGATGCCAGGTTGACGACAAATCTCATGAATCAATAACCAACGCTCTTCAATTTCGACCATTTCTCACTACCCCCTGAAACTGTTGATTTTAAAAAACTACAGGTCGATGCAGTCAACAACTGAACGAGTTAACTATTCAATACAAATGGTTCTAAATATAGAAATAAATAAACAATCCATACTCTTGTTTTTCCTCACCCCTTGTCAACCGTACGATTACGTTGTCTCCAAAAAACTTCGTTTGAACAGATATCAATGCAATTTGCTACAACCACCGCTCACACCGCCACCTTCCGATACCGGTTCACCGCCAGCGTCACCATCACCACGGCATAGCCAACAAGCCAGAGCAACTGCTCCCGGATCTCCATCACCCCTGACCCTTTCAGCATGACGCGCCGCATGATGTCGACGAAGTGGCGGACGGGGTTAAGCAGGGTCATGGTTTGTGCCCAGCGAGGCATGCTTTCAATGGCGGTGAAGAGGCCGCTCATCAGGGTGAAAATGACCATAAAGAACCATGCCACAAACATAGCCTGCTGCTGGGTTTCGGTGATGGTGGAGATAAAGAGCCCCATGCCGAGCACGACAAGCATGAAAATCGCTGAAACAAGATAGATCAGCCAGTAGCTGCCGAGCATCGGAACGTTAAAGATGAGTCGGGCAATCAGGAGACCGATGCTCATTTCGGCCACTCCGATAATCCAAAATGGCACGAGTTTGCCCGTGATGAACTGGTAGCGCTTGATTGGGGTGACGTTGATCTGGTCGATAGTGCCTATCTCCCGCTCCCGCACCACGTTCATGCCGGAGAGAAAGAGGCCAATAAGGGTAATGAGAATGACGAGGATTCCCGGCACCATATAGTGAGTGTACTCCAGTTCGGGATTGTACCACCCTGAAGAGATGATGCCGATCTCAGGTGGCGCCTGAACGGTGGCGTTAACTCCTGATTTCTTAAGCTCTTCGCGATTAAAGGTTCCAATAATCTCACTGGAATAGGCCTGGATAACGCCCGCTGAAAAGCCATCTTCGGCGTTGATCATCAATTGAACTTTGGCGTGACCGGTGGTGGTGAGGTCGCGCTCAAAGTCGTGCGGAATAACAAGCACAAGGTCGGCCTTCCTGCCAAGCAACTCCCCGATGCTCTCCCGATCAGAAAAGGAGGATCCTGTCAAGCGAAAATAGTCGGCGGCAGTGAATCGCTCAACCAGCTTTGCCGAAAGGGCTGAACGATCCCTGTCTTGCAGATGCATCGGCACCTGTTTGACATCGAAAGTGGCCGCATTGGAGAGAATCACCAACTGAATAAAGGGCATGATGATGATGATCGGCAGCATCCCCCTGTTGCGGAATATCTGCAGGAACTCTTTCTGCACCAGAAACCATATCGTACGCATCAGCCTGCCCCCCTGTTTACCACTCTTAAAGCCTTGTCTTGAACTTTTTGATACTTGCCACCATCAGCACCGCCCCCATCACGGCAAGCACCAGTGTCTCTTTCCATATAAAACCGAAGCTTGTCCCCTTCAGCATGATTCCCCGGACAATAATCAGGTACCATTTTGCCGGAATGAGGTTGCTGATCATCCGCAGAGGCAACGGCATGCTCGCCACGGGAAAGATGAAGCCCGATAGCAGGATGGTTGGCAGCAGCAGCCCGGCGAGGGAGATCATCATGGCCACCTGTTGTGAGCTGGTAATGGTGGAGATGAAGATGCCAAGCGAGAGTGCCGTGACAATAAAGAGCAGCGACTCCAGCATGAGGAGCGTCACACTTCCCCGGCAGGGCACACCAAAAACAAAGGAGGCGAGCGCCACCACCGTCACCACGTTGACGAAGGAGAGCAGGAAATAGGGCACAACCTTGCCGACAATGATCTCGACCGGCCTGAGTGATGACACCAGCAGCACCTCCATGGTGCCGCTCTCTTTCTCCCGCGTAATGCTGATCGAGGTCATCAGCGCAGAGACCAGCATGAGAATAAGTGCCATCAGACCTGGCACAAAGAGGTTGACACTTTTCAGCTCAGGGTTGAACATCATAAGCGGCACAGCCTCAACGCCCACCTCTGCCGTTTTGAATGCCGTGTTCCGGTAGTCCTGCAACACCGAACCGGTATATCCGGTGATAATTTTCGAGATGTTGGGGTTCGATCCGTCAGTCAACACCTGGACATTCGCCCTCCCCTCCCGTATCATGCGCGATGCAAAACCCGGTTCGAAAACAATCGCTTCGGCAATGCCCCCCTCCGCAAAAGCATGCTCAATCTCTTTGGTGGAATGCAGCTCCTTCGTCATCACAAAGTAGCCAGAGGAGGCTAATTTGTCGGTAATCTGTCGGGTAACAGCATCATGCGACTGGTCGTATATCCCGAGATTGACCTCCTGAATCTCGTTGCGAATGGCAAAACCAAAAAGGAGCAACTGGATGAGCGGCATCCCGAAGAGAATGGCCGCAGTTCTGCGGTCACGGAAAATATGATAAAACTCCTTGAGCAGAAAGCCTTTGAAACTGTGCATTCCGTTTACTCCGTTCTATGTGGTCTGGCAAGCTGTATAAACACCTCGTTCATGCTCTCCACCCCGAAATGCCGCTTCATCGCCTCCGGACGGTCAAGCACTGCCACTTTACCGTCCACCATGATGCAGAGGCGGTTACAATATTCAGCCTCATCCATATAGTGGGTTGTGACAAAGATGGTCAAGCCCCGTCCTGATGCCTCATAGATCATGTCCCAGAAGCGCCGCCTTGTCACCGGATCGACACCACCGGTTGGCTCGTCAAGAAAGACGATCTTGGGCTCGTGCAGGATGGCGACGGAAAAGGCGAGCTTCTGTTTCCAGCCGAGGGGAA
Source organism: uncultured Chlorobiaceae bacterium (assembly GCA_903859055.1). Taxonomy (GTDB): domain Bacteria; phylum Bacteroidota; class Chlorobiia; order Chlorobiales; family Chlorobiaceae; genus Chlorobium. The sequence goes on from CAIOLC010000235.1 coordinate 11,920, forward strand.
GGGAGGCAAGCCTGGTATCAGCAACCGCCACCAGTTTGAGCGTTTCAAGCAGTTGTCGGCTCTTCTCCTTGATGGCCTGATCGGTGAGGCCGTAGATACCGGCAAAAAACCGGATGTTCTCGCGCACCGTCAGGTCGTCGTAGAGGGAAAAGCGCTGGCTCATGTAGCCGATATTCCGTTTCACACCCTCTGCACCGGTGTAGAGGTCGAACCCTGCAACTGTGGCCTTGCCGGACGTGGGGGCAAGAAGGCCGGTCAGCATCCTGATGGCGGTGGTCTTGCCTGCCCCGTTGGCTCCGAGAAAGCCGAAAATCTCTCCGCTTGAGATGGTGAGTGAGAGCGCATCAACCGCCACGAAATCGCCAAACCGCTTGGTCAGTTTGTCGGTATGAATCACTGGCTCACTCATAGGGCACACTTTTCAGGTCAAGAGTGAGGTCAAGGCTCAAAAGAATCTCCAGTTCACACATGGTCGCTCCCCTGTTTCTCCTCCATGAGCGCGATAAAGGTATCTTCAATCCCCGGTTGAATCACTGACACCGAGACCTCTGTAAACCCGTCAGCCTGAAGAGCCACAAGCAGCTCATCGGCCCTGACAGCGGGACGGTTGTCGGTATAGTGCAGGGCGCTGCCGAAGGCATAAACGGAAGCAGCATGAGAAGAGGCTCGCAAGGCACAGAGCAACCGCCATGTTTCTCTGGCTCGAATGGCAAAGAGCGGTTTGCGAAAGAGAGTGGTAATGCCCGTCGGGGTATCGAGGGCAAGCATCCTCCCCTCCTGCATGAAGGCAATCCGGTCGCAGAGCACCGCTTCATCCATGTAGGGGGTTGAGACGAGAATGGTCATCCCCTGCTCCCTGAGGCGACCAAGCATCTGCCAGAACTCCTTGCGTGATACGGCATCGACACCGGTTGTCGGTTCATCAAGAAAGAGCACTTCGGGCCGATGCACCAGTGCGCAGGAGAGGGCGAGCTTCTGCTTCATCCCGCCCGACAGCTTGCCTGCCCGTCTCGTTTTGAAGGGCTCAAGCTGGCTGTAGATATCGCGGATCAGCTCATAATTTTTTTCGACTGTCGTGCCAAAAACCGAGGCAAAAAAGCGGAGATTCTCTTCGACGCTCAGATCGGGATAGAGAGAAAATTTGCCCGGCATATAACCTATGCGCTTGCGAATATCGCGGTAGGAGCGCACCACATCCAGTCCGAGCACCTCTGACCTCCCCTCATCGGGAAGCAGCAGTGTTGCGAGAATCCGGAAAAGAGTTGTCTTCCCCGCCCCGTCAGCGCCGATAAAGCCGAACAGCTCCCCTTCGCCAACAGAAAGGGTCACCTCCTGAAGCACCTGAACTTCGCCAAAGCGCTTGCCAACACCGGCGATCAGCACTGCCTCCTTCATGAGCCAGGTTTTGCGGGCAACCTCATCTCTCCGGGCATCCCGATTTTAAGGCGGCCATCCTGATTGTTGACCTGAATTTTCACGGCGTAAACCATGCTCACCCGATCTTCCCTTGTCTGGATAATTTTCGGGGTAAACTCAGCCTTTGCCGAGATCCAGGTGATTCTTCCTTTCCGGCTCTTGCCGCCATCAATCAGCACCTCAACCTCTTCACCAATTTTCACCTTCGGCACTTGGGCACCACTCAGGTAAACTCTCAAAAACATGGTCTGCAGGTCGGCAATCTTGTAGAGCGGTTTGCCCCAGGAGGTCAGCTCACCCTTTTCGGCATACCTGGTCAAGACAACGCCTTCAACCGGGTTGCGGACAACACTCTTTTTGATCTGATCGTCAAGCTGCGCTATGCGGGCCTCCTTGGCACTTATCTCCCCGGCAATACCGGGATTTTCGGTTTCGAGGGAGCCAATCTGTTTGTCGATAACGCTGAGACGGTTCTCAATATCTTCAAGCTGTTTTGAGGGAACGGCCCCCTCCTTCACCAGCCTCCGATAGCGATCATTGTCGCGCTTGAGGTTTCGCCGCTCTTCAAGCAGCACCCCAATTCGGGCTCCAAGGCTTGGCCGCTTTGCCATAAGCGACTCTCGCTCCGACTGAAGCTGCGAGCGACTGAAATGCAGTTGGGTGGTATCGACAACAGCGGCCACACTTCCTGCTGCCATTCGTCTTCCCTCTTCAACCTCCAGCAGCTCCAGCTTGCCGTTCGCTTCGGAGGAGACAATAATCTCCGTTGCCTCAAAATTGCCGTAGCCATCGGACTTGTCGCTCTGCTGGCAAGCGGTCAAAGCGAGGAATAAAAGTAATGAGATAACTTGAACTGTTGCCGAACATTGGCGCATGAGCAGACTCCGCTGGTAACTTCAATAAGAGAGGAAATATAAAGAGTTCGACCTATACTCTATCAATATCTTCCTGAAATATACAGAGGATTGGAAAAAAAAGCCATCTCTCCCGGCTTGCTCATAGAACAACAAAAGCCCGCAGAAATGCGGGCTTTTGTTGTCAGGTATGGAGGCGAAGAGCGGACTCGAACCGCTGTACAAGGTTTTGCAGACCTCTGCCTAACCACTCGGCCACTTCGCCATTTCTGGAGTGCCAAGGTACGATAAAAACTCTTTCTTTACAAATAATCCAGGCTGATTTATCCGCCACATGCAAGACAGCATTGCACTTGAACTCCCGATAACACCGGGCAAACAGCTCTGTGAAAATGCCGTCTACCCGGATTCAATGTCACCAACTCACAAAGCAGCGCTTACCCTATCTTTTCAGAACCTGTAATAATCGTATTGACAAGCTTCTCAATAGTCGCATCATCCATCAGCACCGGAATATTCAGGCAGATACTGCTACGCAGCATAATGCCAGTTTTTGGCCAGAGTGCTTCAAGATCGGCATCACGATAGCGTTCATATTCGCCAAGCAGATGACCCCAGACTCCTGCAAAATGCCAGTCGAGTGCTTCAGGAAGAATCTTGGTGCCAAAACCATGCTCGGTCAGGTGCGCTTCGAACTGTAAAGCTGCGTCACGATCCCGCACCCTGAAAATAAGGGTATCACCCTGTGCGCCAGCCTCATCACTGAATGGCCTGAGGATAATGTTGTCGAGATGACGGATTGCATCCTTGATTCTCTTCTTGTTCTCTCTTGATTTCGACAGAATTATCTCAATTTTCGCAAGCTGGGCAAGACCGATTGCTGCTGTCACTTCGCTGAGGCGCATGTTCAACCCCTTGGCCCTTCTTGGATCTTTGCCTCTTGGCAGACCGGGGATGTGCCTATGACCATGGTCGGAAAACTCGGCTGCACGGTCATAAATATCCTTGTCGTTAGTGATAATGATACCACCTTCACCGGTATGGAGCGTCTTGCCTGCATCAAAGGAGAAGGAGGCAACACTTCCAAAGGTGCCGAGCTTCTGCCCCTTGTAGGTGGCTCCGAGCGCCTGGGCGGCATCCTCAATCAGTATCAGTCCATGCTTTTTGCATATCGCAGCAAGTTCAGCCATTTTCGGTGGAGCCCACATTGGAATAACAACCACCGCTTTTGTGGCCGGTGTAATGGCTTTCTCAACCTCCAGAGGATCGAGGTGGTATGTTTCATCCAGCTCAACCGGAACCGGAATTGCACCCAAAGCGCTGATCGCCTCTATCGGCGCTATGAACGTCCATGCCGTGGTAATAACCTCATCACCGGGCCCAATACCCGCTCCTGCAAGTGCGCAATGGATTGCTGCTGTACCTGAAGAGACGGCATGGGCATACTTGACACCCATCCATGCTGCAAATTTTTCTTCAAACTCTCTTGCCTTGTAGTTGCCGCCGCCATAACGGTACAAGTTGACCTTTTCACGGCTGAAAAGCTCCTGAATTTCAGCCAGCTCCTCCCGCCCTATGAGTTCCGCTCCCGCCATAATATCTGTCCTGTTCGTTTAGGTTAATTGAAAAACAACTTCCAGTGCCGACTCTTCGGTAAATTCAACCGGATTGCCAGAAAATGATCCCTTCAGTGCTTCCGAAGCGTTATGCGCAAATTCTGCGGCATTGCCTTTTCCATATCCGTAAGGGGCAAGGTTTGGTATCTGCAACTGCTTGTAGAGATCATCCATCTGCTCAAGCAACTCATCCGTAGCCTCTTTCGGTGATGGAGTCGAGTGCATAGGGTTGAGGATGGCATACTTTTCGTAGCCATGGAGATGGTTGTAACGCATCACCTCTTTCAGAAAGATAGCACCAGCAAGGCCATGGGGAACGCGATGCTTGACACCAAGATAGTAGGCAAAACCGTTGGTGGGGCCATCACCAGAGTTCATGAGAGCCGCTGTGCCGCAAACGCTGCCAATGGCAAGGTCGAGCCGCGACTCTGCCCTGTCGAGCTGATTCTGCTGCAAGGCGTAAAAGGTGCGCTGAAACCCTTCAACTGAAAAAATCCTGCTCAGCGCCGTATGCTTGATGGATCCGAAACTGTCCACGCAGTGTACAAGGCTATCCATGGCGGAAGCTATAAC
>CAIOLC010000236.1 GCA_903859055.1 uncultured Chlorobiaceae bacterium
ACCCTGAACCTTGAACCTTGAACCTTGAACCTTGAACCCTGAACCCTGAACCTTGAACTTTGAACCTTGAACTTTGAACCTTGAACCCTGAACCCTGAACCTTGAACCCTGAACCCTGAACCTTGAACCCTGAACCCTGAACTTTGAACTTGACAACCGCTCAACTCGCCCCTCGCATCATCTCCGCCACATAGCGCCCGATTCTCTCCCTGTTTGCCACGAGGCTTGAAAACTGCTTTTCACAAATGTCACTGAATCGAGCCAGTACCTTGCGGTTTATGCTCTCCTGATCCTCAAAAATACCAATGGAATGATGGTGTGCCTCCCATTTCTCAAACTGCAGCAAAGAAATGGTTGCATCCCGCGTCCGGTCATCAGCGGGAAGGGCATAGATGAAGAGAGGTCGCTCCATGCCGTTAATTCTACAATCCACAGGATACATGCCGTGAGGATCATGAACAGGATGATGCCAGTTGAAAGCGCGGCGATTCTCCGGTACGATCTCTTCCAGTGCTGACTGAAAATCTTCCATGAACGTAGACCGAACACGTTCCCTGTTCAAGAAAGATAGATCGGTTACCTTGAGCAAAGCTTGCACAAAAGAAAAAAGCGCATCACCAAACCGCTCATCCGGCACTGGAAGGACAAGCTCTCCGTCTCGATCTTCTACACTGAAAAACGAAAGGGCATTGCTAATAACTTTTTGCCGACTCCCTCGCAGAAGATCCTTTTCATCAAGATCATAGGTAAGGTGCATATAGGTGTGCCCCTCATCAGAAAGCATCCATCTGTTATCAGAACGACGCATGGCAATGGCCAGATGATCGCCATCTTCAAAAAGAAAAGGTGTGAAAATACGATAGCGCTGTACACCTTCCTCGGCAATCCGCACTGAATGACAGACTTTTTGCCGGAAATCTTGTTCAATTGCAGTGGTATTCATACATCAAACTCCCCGAATAAGTTAGATCCTTCGCTTCCAGGCACTTCGAACCCACCATTCGCGAAACATGCAGCGAACAGCAGAATTGAAGTCAGAATAGGCATTGGTAAGTTCTGCAAACGCATCCTCTCGACCACCAAGTTCCTGATAGCGTTCAGTCGCATAATGAATGTGAAAATCATAAAACGTGCCACCTTCAAGCTGATTTGTATGCTCGTGGCTTTTCCCGTTGTAACGGCGCAGTCTAAATATTTGGTTCGAATCAGAAGGATTTAGAGCCAATATTTCAAGGTTAGGAAGTTCAAAGTTGTCAAGTTCAAGGTTCAAGGTTCAAGGTTCAAGGTTCAAGGTTCAAGGTTCAAAGTTGGTGGTTGGTGGTTGGTGGTTGGTGGTTGGTGGTTATCTTTTTTCTCCTTTGTAGCTTGATTTATTGAGGTAGTTGATTAAGCCGGAGAGCATCCGACTAATCTCGGCAGCGTTTGTTTTCAACAGGTTGAATTTTGCCTGGTTGATCCAGGTTTGATCCAGAGCAACGAATAATTGCGCACGGACTTCTCCTGCAGATCCTTTTGCAATGTACAGATACTGGATAAATTCCTTGTTAGAACCCCGTTCAAAACCTTCCGCAATGTTTGACATGATGGAAACTGATCCCCTTCAGATCCGGTCGCGCAAGCCAAAATTTCGGGCAAACAGCCCATCATTACTCAGCGCATAGATTTCCCTTGTCAGCTCCCTGGCCTTTTGCCAACCCTCAATATCTTCAAAGCACCCAATACCACTCATCTTCCTCTCCCTCCCAACCCTGAACCTTGAACCCTGAACCTTGAACCTTGAACCCTGAACCTTGAACCCTGAACCCTGAACCTTGAACCCTGAACCCTGAACCCTGAACCCTGAACCTTGAACCTTGAACCTTGAACCTTGAACCTCCCAACCATGAACCTTGAACCTTGAATGGTCCGGGTCATGAGCGGTTGCAGAAAATTGATCCCGCAAAGCAGTTGTAGCCTCCTCAAAGGAAACACCATGTTTACGTTTGTTTGCAGCAGCTTTTTTTAAGCCCCACTCAAAGTGCATAATAGAAATCAATAATCCTTTGCTGCTGTCTGCGTACTGTTGAAGGTATCCATGCTTTAGCCACCCTTGTCTTCCCTGAAGTCTGGCGGTGTATTACAATGATGCTCAATACGTTAACCTATTGAAAAAATACTCAATGCACATCGCTTCATTGACTTGCAGGGCACTCGGAATCAATCAAGCCACTAAAGAAACTTGCAACAAATATCTTCAGATTAACCAGATTTCAATTCTATTCCGGCAGTCCTGTAAAGCATCTGTTTTTCTCACAAACAACACATCTCCAAACTATAGCGAAATATTTTCAGATTATCGCCAAAGCGTAAGATATACAAAATAAGAGGTCGGAATGATCGGAGGAGTCACGATTTGTTTTTTTACCTCAACCACGGCAATCGGCCTGCGATCCTTGCCAAGCAGCACATAATCACTGAACTGATGCCCTTCGTAAGGGGTGGGTGGCTCCTGCGCTCCGTCAGGCAAACAACCTGGAATGTCGAACTCCTCCACAACCTGGGCAGGATCGTTCACGCTCCAGCCAACCTGCAGTAACAGCTTTGTCAATCAATTCGACACAAGTTTGCTGCCCGGTTTTCATGGCATAAGGAGGGGCTGCAACAAGTGGCCCGGTGCCGGATGATTTTTCAAAGTTCTTCTCTGGAGTTCATCCAAAAAGCAATATTTTGGCTTCTGGTTCGAAAGAATAAACGGAATCTCTCTCGACTGAACAAATATTTTCAAACGGAAGTGCTTCATTTGCCTTAACCCATCCTGGAACATTATGAGCCATTCAGGCAGAAAAGTATGCTTTATGACGGGTGCCTCAGGGCTTCTCGGAAGTGAAATAGCACTCTCGGTTGCTGGCCAGGGATATACGGTATTTTTCACCTGGAACTCGTCAGAAGAGAGGGCGACTCAGATCCTTGAACAGATCCGCTGGATAACTCCTGAATCACAGATGGTTCGTTGTGACGTAGCAAAAGCCAGTGAAATCAGTCGGGCTTTTGCCACTTTTCGGGCACAATTTGACCGGCTTGACCTGCTGATTGCCAGTGCATCAAATTTTTTCAGCACTCCCCTGCCTGATGTCACCGAAAAGGAGTGGGACAGCCTGGTCGATACCAATCTGAAAGGCACCTTTTTTACCATGCAGGAGGCGGTCCGCATCATGGAGAAGCAGCCATTTCTCTCGCGCATTATCTCCATGAGTGATGTTTCGGCTGAGCTTGTCTGGCAAAACTTTGCCCCCTACACGGTATCGAAGGCTGGCATTCAGCACCTGACAAGAATCTTTGCAAAGAGGTATGCACCCCGAATTCTCGTGAACTCCATCGCTCCGGGCACCATTACCATCAATCCAGACAAGGAGATGGAACCACAGCAAGAGATCATCAACAAAATTCCGCTCAAACGACTTGGTGACCCGCTTGACATTGTGAAGGCAATTCTTTTTCTCCTGGAGAGTGATTATATCACCGGTCAGATTATTAATGTTGATGGCGGAAAGCTTCTCCAGTAAGTGAAGGATGCAAAGAGCATATTGTTTTTATTATATTAGGAGCAGCAGAGAGAGACATTTCATATCAACCGTTTTTAACTCCCATGGAACAGCAAGCTCACGTTACGATGCACGACAGTAAACCGAAAGAGCCTTCAGAAAGAGCACCGGATGATACCTTTGTACCAAAACCGGAGAGAAATATCGGGGAGACGCTATCGGATGCTTTTTTGTTCTTCAGGGAGAGTGAACCAGGTAATTTGCTGATGCAAGGTGCAGAAAAGGCAAAAGAGTATATCAAAAAGAATCCAGCCCAGGCGATGCTCTTTTCATTGGGAACGGGAGCTTTGCTGGGACTGTTGATGAAGAAACAGCGATAACAAGCATTGAGTGCGGAGACTATGACGAACGGCCAAACGCCTTTAAAGCAGAAAAAAAGCGGGCTGCAGAAACTGCTCGATGATACTGCTGCGTCGACCTATGAAGATGTCATGTCTATTATTGAGGCAAAAATAGAGCTGCTCAAGATAGAGATGACCGAAAAAATCTCTCTTGTTGGTGCCACCGTGCTGCTTGGTGTTATCCTGGTTATCGGCACAAGTTATTTTATCACCACTGTGGCCCTCCTGGCCGGTGAACTGCTGGGGCATCCTTTTCTTGGTTATCTTCTGGTAAGCCTTATCTTTCTGTTGTGCTTTCTTTTTTTCAGCAAATTCAGACCATTACTTCTTAAAAACCTGATCCAGAAATTTCTTTTATCCGTCCATGACTACACAAAATGAACCTTTAGTCGGCATTCAGGCACGCATCGAAGAGCTTCATAACACTATTGCGGAGAAAGAGGAGCAGATCAAGGCAAGAACGCAAAAGCTGAAAGAGGATCTCAGCAAGGAGTTTTCGCCTGAACATGTTATCAGACAACACCCCTTCAAAGCTGCAGGAGCAACCTTTGTTGCCGGTTTTGTGCTGACCAGATCGTTGAAAAGAAGCAAAAGCTCTCCTCCACGGGAAGAGACTGCTCATACCGTACCATCAACAAAAATTTCAACAGCGAGTAAAATTGCCCTTTCGACCATTGGGCTTGAAGTGTTGCGCTCTTTCAAGGAGCTTGGATTTACCTACCTTCAACGATACCTCGAAAGGAAAACCAGATAGACGAAGAGTTATGCCCCACCGTTCAAACCCGTCGGACAACATTCAAATATTTTTGCAGTGACGACAAAGCAGAAGCAGCCAGTGTTACAGAATAAAGAACACTTTTATGTCAACAGAAGTGCCAGAGAGCTCTTTCATCATACTGATCGTGAATTTCTCCTGCTCTCTGGCTCAGGCACGGAAAGTCTGAAAAGATCCGAGAAACAGGCGGCAATCATGAACACCTTTCTGAAGCAGCAAAAGGGTTCTGATGCAAAAGCGGTGCTTCCAGCACAACTTCACGGCATGAAACTGCTGCACGAGCTGTTCCACGCTCTTATGGTTAAGGCCATAGCATTAAAGCAACCGAACTTTCTGCAAAACGTCTTTGGTTCATTGAAGGAGGAGCTCTCCCCCGAGCTCTCAGAAGAGTATCTCAACCGCTTCATCACCTCTTTTCCTACAGAGAAAATATACAGCGGAGATGAATTACCCGACAAATGGTTGCAACAGCACACCAATAAGACGGAAGTGCTTGAAGAGTCATTTATGGTCTGGCTGAATAATCAGAACCCGGCACTTGATCAATTTGCTGATTTTCTGACGGATCAACTCACCAAAGAGAGGGCATACCAAAAACTGATTATAACCATGCGCAGCTCAATGCGGGCGATGGGTCCGGTCGACGCAGATAATCTTGATCTTGCTGAACTTCTCATCAGCCCCATAAAACATGCACCGACCTCCATACTTGACCAACTGCGCTACATCCGGCTTAACTGGGCCGATTTACTTGACGACTCGCCATTCTGGGGGCTGCTTGCCGGTGCTATTGACTTTATTGAAGATGAAGATAAGTATCTCTTCTTTGAAAAACTAGCCCAGGAGAAGGCGCTCCGCAATGATGGACATGAGTTTGAAAAAGAGGCACACGTCCCTGATTACACCTTTGATGATGCTAATGCTCCCGCAAATTACTCCGTTGATTCATCGTGGATGCCGGAGGTGGTGATGCTGGCAAAGAGTACCTACGTCTGGCTTGATCAGCTCAGCAAACTCTACCGCCGCCCGGTCCACCGTCTGCAGGATATTCCGGACGAGGAGCTTGACACGATCGCCGATCGTGGATTCACCGCACTCTGGCTGATCGGACTCTGGCAGCGCAGCTTCGCTTCACAGAAAATCAAGCAACTTCACGGAAATCCTGAAGCAAAAGCCTCGGCTTATGCACTTGAAAAGTATGATATCTCTGACGATATCGGTGGATACGACGGCTATCTGAACCTGATGCACAGGGCAAGGCAGCGCGGCATCCGCCTTGCAAGCGACATGGTGCCAAACCATACGGCCATGGATTCCGAACTGGTACGGAATAATCCCGACTGGTTCCTCTCGACCTCTACTCCGCCCTACTATAATTACTCGTATAACGGCCCAAACCTCAGCAGCGATCAGCGTTATGGAGTCTATCTGGAGGATGGGTACTGGAACCGTTCCGATGCCGCCGTCACCTTCAAGCGGGTTGATTATTTGACCGGTGATACCCGCTATATCTATCACGGTAACGACGGCACCAATATGCCGTGGAACGATACGGCACAGCTCAACTTTCTCAGCGCCGAAGTGCGCGAGGGGGTGATTCAGCAGGTTCTCCATGTGGCGAGAATGTTCCCCATTATCCGTTTTGATGCAGCCATGGTGCTGGCAAAACGGCATATCCAGCGTCTCTGGTTCCCGTTGCATGGCCACAGTGCCGCTGTCCCCTCACGCTCATCGCACTCCATGAGTATGGCAGAGTTTGACGCGGCCATTCCAGAGGAGTTCTGGCGCGAGGTGGTTGACCGCATTCACCAGGAGGTGCCCGACACCCTGCTGCTTGCAGAAGCCTTCTGGATGCTCGAAGGCTACTTTGTACGCACCCTCGGAATGCACCGAGTCTATAACAGCGCCTTCATGCACATGCTCAAGAAGGAAGATAATGCCAACTACCGCGACCTCATCAAGAACACCCTTGAATTTGATGCCGAAATTCTCAAGCGGTACGTCAACTTCATGAACAACCCTGATGAAGATACCGCCATTGCCCAGTTTGGTCGTGGAGATAAATATTTTGGGGTCTGCATGATGATGCTCACCATGCCCGGCCTGCCAATGTTTGGCCATGGACAGGTGGAAGGTTTTACCGAAAAGTACGGCATGGAGTATGCTAAAGCCTATTATGACGAACGACCGGACGATCATCTTGTCTGGCGCCACTATCACGAGATTTTCCCGATCATGAAGAAGCGCCCGCTCTTTGCCGAGGTGCGCAACTTTTTCCTCTATGATGTTTATTCTCCCTCGGGGTCGGTTAACGAGAATATCTTCGCCTACTCCAATCGGCTTGGAAATGAAACGGCACTGGTGATCTTCAACAACTGCTTTGAACAGGCTACCGGCTGGATTAAAATGTCGGTTGGATACCGCCAGAATGGAGAAATCCGACAGACGACACTCTCTGAAGGGCTCAATCTTGGCCAACAGGAGAACACTTTTGTTGTTTTCAGGGATCATGCCAGTGACCTTGAGTTTATCCGCTCCTGCCAGGAAATTGCCTACAACGGTCTGATGGTCGCTGTTGATGGATACAAGTACAATGTCTTCCTCGACTTCAGGAAGGTCTATCCATCAAAATTGCGACCGTATTACCGGCTCGCGGCCGAACTCAACGGACGCGGAGTTCCGTCCATCGAGCTGGCAGCACTCACCATGAGCCTCACGCCGCTCCACCGCATCATTACGACGGTGCTGACCACTGAAGCTGAGGCTTTTGGAGAGGAGATGTTTGAAGCAACGCTGACGACCTTGCTCGAAGCGGTTGCCCGGCAGTTCAGTGAGTTGATGGAAAAACCGCTTGACGTGCCAGAAAACCTTGCAGCAGAGGCTACGGAACTCTACAAGCAAGCGCTTTTACTACCAGGCGTGCTGAAGAAAACACCAGAGTCGCGCAAACTCCAGACTGCTCTTGGACTCAGCAGCGATGATGGCGTGGCTTATGAAACTATTGCAAAACACTGGGTTATCCTCGACGCGCTGCAACAGATGCTCACCGCAGCCAGCTCGCTCAACCAGAACGTCATTGACGACTGGCTGATGAGCGACGCACTGCGGGCAATCTACGCAGAATCCACCATGATTGGAATTCCGGGCGAGAACCTGCCAGACATGCTCGTCTGCCTGCTTACGCCCAAACCGACAGCAAACCCAGATGCAACGCTCGAAGCGCGTCTGCTTGCTGGCATCACAACGCTGAACAACACTAATCGCCACCATCTTGGTCGCCTGCTGCAATTTGATGAGCGCCACTACAAAACATGGTTCCGCGAACAGCGTTTCAGAGTTCTTGTGGCGTGGTTTATCATGCAGGAGTTGTTGAACAATCCGTCGGTCACCGTTGAAGAGTGGCTCGAAGCATCAGAACAGCTTGATATGCAGGCATTCCTTGCTGGATACGAGATGGTGACCTTGTTAAGGGAGAGCGTTTAAATTACCGGGGATCGGGCGAAGCAGAGTGCCCGGTCCCCGGTATTCCACTCTTTATCCTCCCCCTTTCTTTGATGTTTTGAGAAGATTGAGGAGAAATGTGAACATATCCCCAAGGGTGTGGAACCAATTGATGAACAACTGCTCTATACCCCGAAACACCTCTGAGACATGCCCTCCCGTCATAGCGAGGAAGGCTGCGTAAAGCACAACAAGAGCAGCAAGAACGAGCAAAACCTCCACAATTTTTTTGAGTGATGAGAAAAGAATCATCACTGAAAGGAGAACAGCGATCACAAAAAACACCGGATGATGGGTGAGATATTCGACCGTTTTTTCCATAAGCGCCTCTTTTTCGTTTAAAGATATTCCTGCAATACAGCGGCAACTCTTGGTGAAGGAGCAACTTCTGCCAGTTTTGCCCGTGCGGCAAGCAGCTCAGTGCGCATCGCACTGGCCACTGCCGGGTCATCAAGAATCACCCGTGCCTGGCGGTATATCTCCTCTCCATTCGCCTCATGCTGGAGCAACTCAGGCACCGCCCGCTCACTGCTCCAGAGCCCTTTTGCAACAATATTTGCCAGCGCAATATTTTTCAGTTTAACCAGTTTTCTTCCAATCTGATAATTAATCTGCCCGGTTTTGTAGACAACAACCATCGGCGACCCAAAACAGAGTGATTCAAATGTAGCCGTACCGGAGGTCACCAGCAGCAGTTCGCTGAACTGCATCACCTCATAGGCTGAGCACTCAACAATGGAAAGATCGCTGTATTCCGAGAACGCGCTATAGAACTCTTTTTCAAGATGCGGTGCGCGTCCGAAAAGAAAAGTCACCGGGTAGTCACCATTGAGCTGTCGGGCAGCTTTCAACATCTCTGGCAAAATATAGGTAATCTCCTGCTTCCGACTTCCCGGCAACAAACCCACAAGACGGGTTTCAGGTGCAATCGAATGCTGTTTCTGAAAATGCTCCCGTGATGGTAACTCAAGTTCAGCAAGCTCTTCAAGAACGGGATGACCAACAAACTCAGCGCAAATACCATGACGGCTGAAAAATTCAACTTCAAAATCGAAAATAACAAGCAGGCGATCAACATCGCGCTTCATAGACTTTACCCTCCCCTCTTTCCACGCCCACACTTGTGGAGAGATGTAATAAATAACCGGAATACCCAGTTGATGTAAAAAACGGGCCATCAAGAGGTTCATGCCAGGATAATCAACAAGAAGTGCAGCATAGGGCTTTTCGCGTCGCACAGCATTTTTTAGCTCACGAAAAACACGCCGGAGAAATCCTGCATGTTTCACCACATCAACCATACCCATAATGCTCATCTGCGCCGTATCAAAGAGCAGCTCCACTCCAAGCTTGCGAATGTGTTGCCCGCCTATACCAAAAACCTTGATATCCGGCCTTGCTTTCAGCAGCTCCGCAATTGCTCTGGCGGCATGCATATCACCGGACACTTCCCCAGCCAACACAAAAAGCTTCTTTGGCATTAAAAAAGATAGAAAATTAGTATGAACAAGCGGGAATCTCTCTTTTCTTTTGGATTATTTGTTTATTTTTCGTCACAGTACAGGGATGTATCTATGAAGTCAAACTTCAGCCTTAATTATATCAAAATCAATAAAGAATGCAAGTTAAATTCGGTACTGATGGATGGCGTGCCATTATAGCCAAAGATTATACCTTTGATAATCTGAAGCTGGCAGCTCTGGCATCCGCACGCTACTTCCTTGGACACCCTAACCGTGCGAATGGAGTCTGCGTCGGGTATGACACCCGTTTTATGTCAAAAGATTTTGCTGAGTATACTGCCAGGGTCTTCTCGTCACAGGGGCTCAAAGTTTTTCTTTCAAACAGCTTTGCATCAACTCCTGCCGTATCCCTTTATACGAAATCAAAGCAGCTTGCTGGCGGCATTGTCATTACCGCTTCGCATAACCCATCAATATATAACGGCTTCAAGGTAAAAGCATCCTATGGCGGTCCTGCACATCCTGAGGTCATTGCTGAAATTGAGAGGAACCTCGAACTCATTGATCCAGCAACTGAAATCAAGTCCGACAAAAAGCTCATTGAGCTGGTAGACATGAAGGGCTTCTACCTGAGTTATCTGAAAAGCTGCATTGACCTTCCCCTGATCCAGGAGTCAAGAATAAAGATAGCACACAATGCAATGTATGGTGCTGGCCAGGATATGCTTACAAGCCTGTTTGATGAATCGATGCTGAGTTGCTATCACTGCAGTATCAATCCTGGATTTGGCGGCATCAACCCTGAACCGATGCCCCAATACATTGGAGAGTTTATAGAGTTTTTCAAGGAGGTGGAGCCTGATGTTGCCATTATCAATGATGGGGATGCCGACAGGATTGGTATGCTTGACGAAAAGGGCGCGTTTGTCGATTCCCATAAACTCTTTGCCATTATTCTCAAGGATCTGGTTGAGGAGAAGCATAAAACCGGTGAGGTTGCCAAGACGTTTGCCCTGACCGATGTCATCGATAAAATATGCCAGAAGCATCATCTGGTAATGCACGAACTGCAGGTCGGCTTCAAGCATGTAAGCAAACTGATGACGACCAATGATATTCTTATGGGTGGTGAAGAGTCAGGCGGGATTGGTATTACCGCATTTTTGCCAGAACGGGATGGAGTCTATACTGGCCTGCTGATTCTTGAAATGATGACCCGTCGTGATAAAACTCTTTCGCAACTTGTTGAAGAGCTTTACGATGAATATGGATTTTTCTGTTACAATCGACTTGACCTGCATGTCAGCGATGCAAAAAAACAGGCTATTATTGACCGCGCTTCAGGCGGAAAACTTGACCTGATTGCCGGGTACAAAGTCCTGAAGTTTAGCGATCTCGACGGCTACAAGTACCATTTTGAGGGTGGATGGATGCTGATACGACCATCAGGTACTGAGCCAATTTTACGAATCTATTGCGAAGCCGACTCTCAGGAGAAAGTTGACAAGGTACTCGCCTTTGCCTCAAAGCTTGCCTGAGGAGCGTGCTGAACTGAAAAGAGCATTGATGACCTCAAGAGATGAGATGTTCAGGAACATTGTTGCTGAACATCAGGAGCTGGTTCTCAATACCTGTTATCGCTTTGTTTTTAATCGTGAAGATGCTGAAGATCTTGCCCAGGAGGTCTTTGTTGAGGTTTTCCGCTCTTTTGATCAATTTCGTGAAGAGTCAAAACTTTCAACATGGATTTATCGCATAGCTGTCACAAAATCGCTTGACCACCTGCGCCGTGTGAAAAGAAAAAAGAGGTTCAGTTCATTGAAAAGAGTTCTTGGACTTGCAGATGCTGCTGATAACATTGCGGCCCCCTCGATGAACAATCCAGCAGAAGAACTTGCCAGCAGTGAACGGGCAAAAGTATTGCAGGATGCTCTTGATACCCTTCCAGAAAGTCAGAAAATTGCATTCCTTCTCAGCAAGCAGGATGGATACAGTAATCAGGAAATTGCTGATATCCTCAATACTTCACTCTCTGCGGTCGAGTCGCTGGTGCACCGTGCAAAAAAAAACCTTTACAACAAACTGTATGCCTCTTATAAAAAGCATTGATCGGTATCGAAAACCGCAAGTTTTTGATAAACCTGTCGTCATAAGTGATGAAACAGGAGAGTGTGATGAAGCTGAAGCATGAAAAGATAGAGGAAGAGGTGCGTAGCACCCTGAAATTACTGAATGAGATGGGACCTTTTGAGGCTCATCATCTCTTCAGGGCGAAGCTGATGCGGAGGATTGAGACCGATTTGAAGCAGAACAATGGTGGTGCGCTCTTGGGTCGTCCTGATTTCAGGCTTGCGTGTATGATCATGCTTCTGCTCTTTAATCTTGCTTCTGCATTTGTCTCCATGCAGCAGGAGTCGAGCCAATCCATGACAACTGCGGGCCAGCTTGCTGGCACTCAGAGTGATTACTATTCCGCACAGGAGTTTGCGTATTATGATCAGACGACCTCTTATGATCACAAATCACCTTGAAATGCAATTTCTGAGGAGAATGACCACACAAAAAAACAGCACACAACAACAAAAAGGAGAGATGATGAAAAAAACAATGATGGTGATAACTGCTTCACTGCTGCTCGGTTTTGGCAGCGCAACGGCAACAGCTTGTCCAAACTCGGGCGGTGGCTTTGGAGGCAGAGGGGGACGTGGGTGTACAGCAGGCATGATGGAGGAGCGTCTTGGTCTGAACGACAAACAGAGTGAGCAGGTTGAGGAACTCCAGGCAAATCATTTCAAAAAGGTATCATCCGAAAGAAGAAAGCTCGCCACATTGGAAAAGGAGTTACAGGCTGAATCACTGAAGGCAAAACAGGACAAGAAAAAGATTGACCAGCTTTCAGAAAAAATCGGCAAACAACATGCGGCACTTGCTCGTCTGAGAAGCACCCACATGGCTGAGGTTGCAGCAATATTAACCCCTGCGCAGCGAGATTCAATGCGAACGATGATGGATTTTCGACCAGGAAGAAATAGCTGTGGTATGATGCAGAAATAAAAACATGTACCTTGATGAACACAAAAAAGCAGGCTTACAGTAAGCATCGCCTGCTTTTTTGTGCACGTGGGAACTTGATAATGTTATGAACATGAACTTTCTCGTCTCGAAGCGACTTGCTACAGCAGCTTTTATCCTTCTTGCAGTTTGTAATGTAACACTGCTTGGCATGGTCTTATGGCAACATGACTGCCCTGTACGGCTTCGTCATGGAGGCAACCAGGCGGGGCTGCAACGGGCATTTATTGAATCCCTTGGCCTCAGCAAATCTCAGGCACTCTTGTTCAGTAAACTGCGTCAGGAACATTTTCTCAAAGTCCGTCCTGAAATGGAGAGCATTACCTCGCTTAAAAGAGAGCTGGTCGATGAATCGCTAAAAAGAGACCCCGATCTCAAAAAAATTGATACTCTTGCTGCAAATATAGCTTTTCATCAGGCCACTATTGAACGTGAACTTGCATTTCACTTCCATGAATTGGGCAAAGTATGCTCCCCCGTACAATCTGATTCATTGAAACAGCTCCTGAACCGTATTGCAGCTCATAGACATGCCATGAGAATTGACCGGTGGAGTGAGCATCGGCCTTAAAAACGGCAGAATTATTTTCTGCGCAATCTCAAGCTGACTTTTACCGCAGCAAGCCTCGCCTCCTGACGGAACAGCACAACAGCCAGCACAAAATAGAGGAACAGTAAGAGCGCTTTAAAAGCGATCACCAGCCAAATGCCGGATAGTTCTGCTCCAATGGAATATTGGATTGATGCCATAACGATACCAGCAACGAGCAGCAGAAAAAGCTTGAGCCAGTCGTGACTGATCGGAAAAACTCTGAGGGAGTACCATGCCATAACAAGACACATGACCGCAGTACCGGCAACAATAGCGTAAGCCGCGCCATCCATCCCGTTCAGGGGAATAAACCACCAGCACGAAAGGGCGGTCACTGCGGCACCCGCAAACGTGACAACAGGCAGATAGCGGGTATTTCCGGTGATAAGAAGTCCAGCAGAGAGATTTGTGGATATCATATCAAAGACATAACTGAGAAAAATCCATGGCAGAATGGAAAGCCCGATCCAGTATCGGGGAGGAAGCAGGTAAAAGCTTCCGGCATAGTGATAACGAACAAGATCCGGAACAAAAAAAGTGGCAGCAAGTGCAAGAAACATGGTCAAAAGGGTTGAGATACTGAGCACATGCTGAAAAAGCCGCTTGGCATCGGGATCTTTGGAGTGCTGCAGAAAAAATGGCTGCCACGCAAAACGGAAGACCTGAATAACAAGTTGCAAAACAACCCCAAATGCCGCAATCCTTCCATAGATACCAACGATGTCCGAAGCCTGATAGCCCTGACCATAGATTCTCTCAATCTCGGATGCCGGGATCCGAATCAAGATGTTCCGGTCAATCAGATGAATTAACAGGCCGGCAATTCCTGTTGGAACATAAGGCAACCCGATGCGCAGCATCGCTCGCAACTGCGTTGATGAGTAGAAGAACCTGAACTGCTGAAAGACAGGAATAACAAGCAAAAGACTGACTAATGATCCCAGTGCCTCAGCAATAAAGACACCAGACAATCCAAAATGAAAGTACACAATGAGCAGAATGGCACTGATAACCACAGCAACCACTCCTGCCACTCTTGCGATGGCAAATTGCAGTGCTTTTCTTTTCAGACGCAACTCAGCAAAAGGTATGACCAGAAGAGTGTCGAGCCATAAAATCAGAGCTGCAAATCGGACGAAAAGATAGTCTCCAGAAGAGAGGCCTATCAGTTGAGCAATATCCGGCGCAAAAAAGAAAATAAGCAGACCGAACAGCGTCGAGGTTATCAAGAGGGTGATAAACGCCGTTGAAAAGAGTTGCGTTTCATCACGCTCTTTGTGTTCAAAATCAGAAACAACTTTAAGATAAGAGGTCTCAAGACCGTAAGAAAACAGAACATTTGCCAAAGCTATATTAGCATAAATAATGGTCTGTACTCCATTGTCAAAGGTGGACAGTTTATTGGCATAGAGAGGAACAAGCAGATAATTGAGGCTACGCGCCAGAATAGTGCTTGAGCCGTAGATAACGGTATCCTTGAAAAGAAGTTTTAATTTTGACAGCATGCAAAAGGAACGTCAGAGAGACTTAAACATTATCATCGTTGACCATACCCGCAGTTCCATTCCCTTGCGCGGCTACCTTCCTCTGCCTGATCGCCTCCTCGTCAACCTGAAACCTGCCATCCTTCTGAATAACGGGAATTCTTGAAATCACATCATTCAGATGGCGCTGGGCCTCCTGCTGCTGCTGCTTGAGTTTGTCGAGCTCCTCCTTGTTCAGGCCAACAGGATTATCTTTATCGATGAGAGTATCCCTGAATGACTCAATAACCAGATTCTGCTCTTGTTTCATATAACCCAAGAATTTGCGAAACAGGAAAACAAACAGAAAAAAAGCGAGCCAGGAGGGAATGAGAAGAAAAAGCCAACTCATAAGAAGAAGGTTATGTATTAGCAAAAAAAATATTATTTCATCAATTTAGACGATATTAGCTTTTATAAAAATAGGAACCAACCATCTTTTATATCTATTCCTTCTGAAGACTATGGACATACTCTCCAACATCATGCCTATGACCGTCACCGGGCAATCGATTCTTGAACAAGAGGCGCAAGCTATTCTTTTAATGGCTCAACGGCTTGATGAGAGTTTTTCAGATGCAATTGAACTTTTGGCCTCATGCACGGGAAAAATAATTATCTCCGGCATGGGTAAATCGGGTATTATTGGCCAAAAAATTGCCGCAACAATGTCTTCAACAGGCTCAACAGCCCTC
The DNA here is from genome assembly GCA_903859055.1 of uncultured Chlorobiaceae bacterium. Classification (GTDB taxonomy): domain Bacteria; phylum Bacteroidota; class Chlorobiia; order Chlorobiales; family Chlorobiaceae; genus Chlorobium. The sequence goes on from CAIOLC010000236.1 coordinate 15,544, forward strand.
TTTCTGCACCCGGCTGATGCTGCTCATGGTGATCTTGGCATTGTCGCCCATAACGACGTTGTTCTCTGTTTATCCAAAAGCGGGACAACTGAGGAACTTAATTTTATCATACCCGCACTCCGCCAGATTGGAGCTCATATTATTGCACTGACTGGCAACCAACGGTCGTTTCTGGCACTGAACGCAGACATCACCCTCGACACAGGCATCGAAAAAGAGGCTTGCCCCTACGACCTGGCGCCAACAACCTCGACAACAGCAATGCTTGCCATGGGTGACGCACTTGCTATCTGCCTGATGCAACGAAAAAAGTTTACACAGCGAGATTTTGCACTGACCCATCCGAAAGGTTCACTCGGGCGACGACTGACCGTCAAAGTAAGTGATATTATGGCTAAGGGCAATGCGGTACCTGTAGTAGAGAAAAAGTCGTCTGTGACAGAGCTGATTCTTGAAATGACCTCAAAAAGATATGGTGTAAGTGCTATTGTGAAGAGCGACAAATCTCTCTGCGGAATTTTCACTGATGGTGATCTGCGTCGGCTGGTACAGAGTGGAAAAGAGTTTTTAAATCTCAACGCTGGAGAGGTCATGACTGCACATCCCAAAACGGTAACCCCGGAGACTATGGCCAAAGAGTGCCTTGACATCCTGGAAACATATCGGATAACGCAGTTAGTCGTTTGTGACGATGAACAGCAACCCGTAGGCATCGTGCATATTCATGATTTGATTACCCTGGGGCTCTGAAACTTTTTGGATTGAGAGGACTCATTGCGCTGATGCGCTCATGAGTCCGGCCCAATGCCTCATCCTCTTTTTAACGTCCAAGCGCTTTGATCATCGCTTCACCTATGTCTGCAGGACTGTCAACAACGTGGATACCAGCCTCTTCCATTGCTTTTATCTTGTCTGCCGCAGTCCCTTTTCCACCCGAAACAATTGCTCCGGCGTGACCCATTCTGCGACCTGGAGGCGCAGTGCGACCTGCAATAAATCCGACGACAGGTTTTTTGAAATACTTCTGAATATAGGCTGCGGCCTCCTCCTCTGCACTCCCACCAATTTCGCCGATCATCACAAGCCCTTCTGTTTCATCATCAGCAGCAAACAGCTTTACGGCATCAATAAACTGAGTGCCAATAATGGGATCACCACCGATACCAATACAGGTTGACTGGCCAAGACCAACCAGGGTAAGCTGGTGTACAGCCTCATACGTCAAGGTGCCACTACGGGAAACAACACCAATGCTCCCTTTTTTATGGATAAAACCTGGCATGATACCCACTTTAGCCTCTCCGGGAGTAATAATGCCTGGACAATTTGGCCCGACAAGCACGGCACCTTTCTGCTTGACAAAAGCAAAAGCCTTCATCATGTCATTAACAGGAATGCCTTCAGTAATACAGATGATCACTTTCAGCCCGGCATCAGCAGCCTCCATAATTGCATCAGCAGCAAATGGCGCCGGCACAAAAATAACCGTTGCATTGGCTTCCGCTTTTACAACAGCTTCGCGTACCGTATTGAACACTGGCACCGGACGACAAAATTTGTCTTTTTCATTGCCGTGATAGAGCAGATCACCTTTGCCGGGGGTAACTCCCGCAACCACGTTGGTTCCATATTCAAGAATCTGGGAAGTATGAAAGGTACCTTCCGCACCGGTTATCCCCTGCACAAGCAGGCGGGTATCCTTGTTAACTAAAATGCTCATAGCACAGATTTATTAATATTAATGATACTGTCTCCTGGAACATTTCCGGATATTACTGAAAGCGCTGTATCCTTTTGGCAATACCAAGCAGTTTCCCCTCTTCAAAAAAATTACAGATCAGGTGCATGCCAACAGGAAGATGCAGACTGTCAAATCCCAGAGGAACACTGACTGCTGGCATACCAACAATACTTGCTGGAACGGTGAACACATCAGCCAGATACATCTCAAGAGGATCACCAGTTTTGGCTCCTGTGCCAAAAGGGGGAAAAGGTGAAGTCGGACCTGCAAGAACATCAACATCCTCCAAAGCTTCACGGTATCGATCCTGAAACACCCGGCGAACCTGCTGCGCTTTTTTATAGTAGGTGTCATAATACCCGGCGGAAAGCACATAGGTGCCAAGCATAATCCTGCGCTTTACCTCTCTGCCAAAACCTTCACTCCGGGAATTTACATACATGGCAGCAAGATCCTCCGAATTTTCAGCGCGACAGCCATATCTTGCACCGTCAAAACGGGCAAGATTTGATGATGCCTCAGCAGTCACAAGAATATAGTAGGCTGCAATTGCATAGGCACTATCCGGAAGGGTAATATCAATAAGTTCAGCTCCCTGATCACGAAGTTCATTGAGCTTTCCCCTTACGATACGGGCAACATCAGGATTGAGACTTTCCGGAAAATACTCTTTCGGCACACCGATCTTCAATCCTTCGACCGACACAGCAGCCAGCTCTGAAGAGTAAGCAGAGACTGCGTGAGCTGAAGAGGTGGCATCACGATCATCCCGTCCAGCCATCACCTCAAGCACCAGGGCCGCATCATCACAATTGAGAGCAAGCACACCAATCTGATCGAATGAGGATGCAAAAGCCACAAGCCCGTAGCGCGAAATCCTGCCGTAGGTTGGCTTTAAACCGATAATATTGCAAAAACCTGCCGGTTGCCTTACCGAACCTCCTGTGTCTGAACCAAGGGCAACCATGGCAAGTCCACTGGCAACGGCAGCAGCCGATCCTCCAGAGCTTCCACCAGGCACTCTCGTTTTATCGTAGGGATTAGGAACATTGCCAAAAGCTGAATTTTCATTTGAGCTTCCCATGGCAAACTCATCCATATTGGTTTTACCCAGAAAAATAGCATCCTCAGCCTCAAGTCGTAACACTGAGGTTGCATCATAAACACTTTCATATTTTTCGAGAATCTTCGAGGCGCAGGTAAGGCGACTCCCTTTGATCGCAATATTATCCTTGATGGCCATGGGCATACCAAATAATTTTCCCATACGGCCACCATCACTGAATTTTCGATCAAGGAGTCTGGCCCGTTCAAGCGCCTGCTCATGAAAAACCGTTATATAGATATTGTCATTGCGCGACTGATCAATTCGCTCCAGATAAAAACGGACAACCTCTTCACAGGTGACCATACGAGACAGAATTTTTGAGCGAAGAGCTTCGTAACTACTTAATTGCACGTCTATTGTGAATTATTTTGTGAGAAGAGTGCCTGTTACTTATTATTACATGGCTTTCAACGGGTTCCATTCCGTCTAAAGTTTGTATAATAAGAAATAACTGCATATTATTCAATTTGGATTGATTGGGAGCAATGCCGTTTATGCATGAATTTCACACCAGCGAAGACGATTCGAGTAATAAAGCTGTACCCTACAATATATGGCACTGATTAATGTAAAAGATTTTTCATCAGTCCTTAAACCCCTCTGGTTTTCTGCAGACACTGACGCAGCAGATCAGCAGGCCCAGGCTGAACTGAAATCCTCTTGTGAACTCCCTTCCCATATTGGTATCATTATGGATGGCAATGGACGATGGGCAAGATTGAAGGGAAAAACCAGAATTGACGGCCATGTCGCAGGAGTGGAATCCGTCAGAGATGTCGTCGAGGCCTGTTCCCAACTTGGTATCAGATATCTTACGCTGTTTACCTTTTCAACAGAAAACTGGAAGCGACCTGAAAAAGAGATCTCAGCGCTTATGCAGCTTCTTGTCAGGGTTATTGGCAGGGAAAGTCGTAAACTCCACGACAGTAACATTCGACTGAATATTATTGGCGAACTGCAACTTCTCCCTGAAAGGGTACGTAAAGTACTCATGGAAACCATGGAACTCACAAAAAACAACAACAAGCTTGTACTCAATATTGCCCTCAGCTACAGTGGTAAATGGGATCTTGTGCAGGCATGCAAGACTATTGCCTATAATGTCAAAGCGGGTCTGATCAAACCTGAATCTGTAGATGAACAACTCATTGCGTCGTATCTTTCAACAGCATCCATACCTGACCCGGAACTTCTGATCCGTACAAGCGGAGAGTTTAGAATCAGCAACTTTATGCTCTGGCAAAGTGCCTATTCGGAAATTTATTTTACAAACACTTACTGGCCTGACTTTCGCCGTTCACAGCTTTATGATGCTCTTCGTGAATTCCAAAGCAGAGAACGAAGATTTGGTCAGACAAGCGAACAAATCCAGACAAAAAATATCACTGCCAACAAGCTTTAACCGGATTGATTTCTTAAAACATATTCATGAAAAAAACACGAAAACTGATTGCTTTAGTCCTCATTGCTCTTGCTTTTGATGCTACAGGGAAAAATGTTGAAGCCAAAAATAGCCAGACAACTCCATCTCGTGTCACAGAGCAAAAAAATAACGACACCCAAAAAAGATATTTACACAGTCACCTCTCTCACGTTCAGTGGCCTTGAATCACTGAACGAACAGGAGTTAAAAAGCAGTTTCCCGCTTAAAGTGATGGACAGTATCTCAATCCCCGGAACAGAGCTGTCAGAAGCACTGCAATACCTGTGGAAACTCCAGCTCTTCAAGGATATTAACTTGAGCAAAAACGATCTTGGCCAGAAAAATGTCGGTCTCAAGTTTATTCTCACTGAGTTGCCAATAGTCGATGAGATAGTCTTTAGTGGTAACACCAAAATTGAAAAGGATGAATTGATCAAGACTGGTGGACTTGTAACCGGCAAAAAAATTTCTGATCAATCAATGCTTACCGCAGCAAACCGAATTGAAAAGCTCTATGCCTCAAAGGGTTTTCTGACAGCAAAAGCAGAGTTCCACCAGCAGGAGCAGGCTGGAAACCATGTAAAAGTTCTTTTTAAGATTACCGAGGGTACAAAGGTATCTATAGAAAAAATAACATTTCATGGCAATACTGCCTTCAAGCAGAAAAAGCTGAAGGGAGTTTTCAAAGAGACTGTTCAAAATTCATGGTGGCGCAAAATCTTTGGTGCTCCAAAACTTGATACTGAAAAATTCAACGAAGATAAAAACCTGCTGGTTGAATTCTATCGGAGCAACGGATACCGTGATGCACGGGTGTTGCGGGATTCAATCAGTTATACCAATGATAAAAAAGGGCTTTTTCTTGACGTTTTCCTTGATGAAGGCAAAAAGTACCACATAAGAAATATCACTTGGTCAGGCAATACAAAAGATTTCGCTGCGACAGATTTCCTTGAAAAAACTTTCCGGATAAAAAAGGGGGATGTTTATAATGCAAAACTTATCCAGGAGAGGCTAAATTATTCACAAGACAACTCTGATGTCAGTTCAATCTACCTTGACCGGGGCTACCTTTCTTTTAAAGCGAATCTTGAAGAGCAGGTCATCAAGCCTGATGTTGTCGATCTGATTATCTCTTTCAGGGAAGGAGAGCAGTTTCAACTTAACACTGTTAATATCAAAGGGAATACTAAAACGAAGGATCATGTCATCAGGCGCGAACTCTACACCATTCCTGGTGATATGTTCAGTCGAAAAAACGTTGTACGCAGCATCAGGGAACTCAGTATGCTGAACTACTTTGACCCGGAGCAAATTACGCCTGATATTGAGCCAAACCCGGAGAACAACACGGTTGACATCACCTACAATGTAAGCGAAAAACAGACCGATACCTTTAATGCCTCCGTCGGCTATAGCGGGAGTGGATTTACTGGTGCTCTTGGTGTCACATTTAACAACTTTTCACTGAAAGACATTTTTAATGGGGAAGCATATCGCCCCCTGCCTCATGGTGATGGACAACAACTTGGATTACAGTGGCAGTTTGGCAGTTATAACTACAGAACTCTCAGCCTCAACTTTACTGAACCCTGGGCATTTGGGACACCGACTGCAGTAGGTTTTTCTGCCTTCAAGACTCATACCGCATACGACTACACCAATGACAACATTGACAACCCAACAGTCATTGATCAATATGGCACAACTCTTTCCGCTGGAAGACGCTTAACCTGGCCAGACGATTACTGCTCAGTTAATTTAAAACTTAAATACCTGCACAGTAAAGGCGGTTTTCTCAGTTTTGTCGATTACACTGATCCAAATGCCCCAACCAAGGCTGATGAGTATTCGATAATGCTCACAACAACCCGGAACAGTATAGACAATCCAGTTTATCCAAGACGGGGCAGCAAAAATTCTCTTTCGGGGCAACTCGCCGGAGGGCCGCTTCCCGGAACCATCGATTTTTATAAATTGACAGGCACCTCGGGCTGGTTTATTCCAATCACCAAAGATCTCATCTGGAATATTTCTACTCAACAAGGCTATCTGGCAACCTTTAGTAGTACGGACTACATTCCTTACACCGAATACTTTTACATGGGCGGAAGCGGTATGTCAATTTTGCCCACCATTCCACTCAGAGGGTATGATGACCGCTCCCTTGGCGTAAAGCTTGGTAATGGTTCCGGTAGCTCAAGCCTTTATGCGGGTAAAATCTATTCGAAGTTTACCTCTGAGCTGCGTTATCCGCTCTCCATGTCTCAGTCAGTAAGCATTTATGCACTGACATTTGTTGAAGCTGGAAATCTCTGGGAGAATAGCAAAGCAGTAAATTTTTCAAACCTGAAAAAATCCGCTGGCCTCGGGCTGAGAATCTATCTGCCTATTATTGGACAAATAGGGCTGGATTATGGGTATGGGTTTAACGCTGTCGAAAGCTTGCCTGCAAAGACAACACAGGGCTGGAACTTTCTGTTCAGCTTCGGGACGACAAGCGAATAAATTCAAAAGGAGCAGAGGTATCTCAATGGTATAAAAATACCTCTGCTCACCCCCTGTTTTTCAGCCGGGATATTTCATCACGGAGCTTTGCGGCCTCTTCATAGTTTTCACGAGTGATCGCATCATTGAGTGATATCTGGAGCTCACCAAGAAGATCCTCCTGATTTGATGCGCCTGCGACCACCTTTTCAGGTTCCCTGACACCAACCTCCTCCTCCTCTTTCTGCTCTTCCTTGATTCCGGCTTCATCCATGATCTCTTCAGTCACAAAAAGGGGGGCACTGAAACGAACAGCAATAGCAATAGCATCACTGGGACGCGCATCAATCTCATGGATTTCGCCGTTTACCTCACAGACAACCTTGGCATAGAATGTCTCATTATGCAGTTCATCAATAATAATTTCGTTGACATGCAGATGAAATGCGTCAGCAATATTCTTGAACAGGTCATGGGTAAAAGGACGTGGAGGCTTGATATTTTCAAGTTTAAGAGCAATCGCCTGAGCTTCAAAACCACCAATAATAATAGGAAGTTTTCGTTTTCCTTCCAGCTCATAAAGTATGAGGGCATAGGCACCGTTGGTATGGGGGCTGGTGGAAAGACCAAGAATATCTACCTGAAGTTTACGCATGAGACAAAAAAAATTAACATTTCATTGA
>CAIOLC010000237.1 GCA_903859055.1 uncultured Chlorobiaceae bacterium
ATGGCTGTAGCAGAAGGGCTCGAGCAATTGCAAGGCGTTGCTTTTGCCCTCCCGAGAGATTGACACCCCGCTGACCAACAACTGTTTCGTACCCATTAGGCAGATTGGTGATAAATTCATCCGCCTGTGCACTTTTGGCGGCTGTTTTCAATTTTTCGAGAGATGCATCCGGCTCTCCAAGACGGATATTATTCATGATCGTGTTACTGAACAGAATCGACTCTTGCAGGGCAATTCCAATATGACTGCGCAACTCTTCTTCAGGAATGTCACGAACATCAATACCATCAAGTGTAACCTTTCCTTCCGATGGGTCATAAAAACGTGGAATCAACTGTACAAGACTTGACTTACCCGATCCGGTTGCGCCAAGAACTGCAACAGTCTGACCCGGCTCGACTTCAAAACTGATGTTTTTCAACACCGAATCATGTCCGTTTGACGAATAGCTGAAACTCACATTCTCAAACGCAATCTTGCCCGATGGTCTGGATATAAAACGCTTTTCAAAAGTCGGCTTTGTCAACGCCGGTTCGCTTTCAAGCAGCAGCAAAACCCTTTGTGCTGAAGCCTGGGCACGTGAAATCTGAATAATAAGATTGCTGAACATCATCAGGGTAATGATAGCCTGGCCAAGATAATTGATAAACGCCACAACCTCACCCACTCGCATTCCATTAGTCTGAACCTGTCCAGCACCCATCCAGAGTGCGGTTACAACCCCAATATTCAATGTCAACATCATCACTGGTGTTGTTCGTGAGCTCATTCGAACAGCATCCGTCATCTGCTGAATCAGGGAATTGTTAGCATCAGCAAAACGAGCTGATTCGTACTCAGTTCGTGCGAAAGCTTTTACCACTCGAACCCCGGCAAGATTCTCCTGCATCACGGTGTTGAGCCTATCCAGACCTTTTTGCACAAGCGAGTAAAGAGGAAAGGTTTTACGGATGATTACAATAAGAGCAATGAGTAGAAGGGGCACTATTACCGTAAAAATCAGACCGAGCCGGGGGCTGGTAACCGCAGCCATTAAAAGACTGCCGACAAGAAGCAGTGGCATACGAATCATCCCGCGCATCATCATCATCACCATCTCTTGCACCTGATTGACATCGCTGGTCAGACGGGTTATAAGAGAGCCTGTTTCGAGCTTGTCCAGATTCCCAAATGAGAGTGTCTGCACTTTCCTGAAAAGTGCTTTGCGCAAATCACCACCAAGCCCATATGATGCCCTGACGGCAAAATATCCGCAACCAACACCGCAAATTCCCGCCATCACCATCAAACCGAGCATCCAAAGCGCGATTTGGATCACTGCGTGAACATCTGAACGTAAAACGCCGTAATCAATGATACGTTGTACCATGCGCATCTGCGCCAGGTCAAGCGTGACTTCCACAATCATCAATATTGGAGCGATAACGGCAAAGTGCCAGTGTGGCTTCAAAAAGCGAAATAATTTCAGGATAGCGTGCATGAAAACTGTTTTGTGTTAGTGTATAAATAAAGTATTGTTGCTGCCATTTTTTCACAAAAAATTTATTTATCCAAGAATGGAGCTGCCTATTTCACCTTTCCATGAAGTGGTTTTCTTTTCAAACCAGACCAGGAGATAGTTGACCATCAACCCCAATATGGCCAGTGTCAAAATGCCGGCATACATCTCTGGCACCATGAAGTTGAACTGCGCATTCTGAATGAAAAATCCGAGTCCGGATTTAGCCCCGATCATCTCTGCGGCAATAACCACCATGAGAGCAATTTTAGCTCCCAATCTTGCTCCGATAACAATTGAAGGGATACTGGCAGGAAGAATCACCTTCTTAAAGAGTTCCCAATCGGAAACCCCCATTGACTTGGCTGCCTTTATGTAGATCGGATCAACGCTCTTGACACCACTTATAGTGTTCATCAAAAGCTGCCAACTGGCACCATAGAAAATGATGGCAATCTTCGATGATTCACCAAGCCCCAACAAGAGAAGAAATATCGGTAGCAGGGCGAAGGTTGAAACATTCCTCAGGCTCTGCACAAAGAGATCGGTATATCGTTCAAATTTGTTATACCACCCCATCAAAAAGCCCAATGGCACGGCAAACAAAAGTGCAAGTCCAAAGCCTGCTGCGGCTCTCTGCAAACTTACCAGCACATGCAAGAGCAACTTGCCAGACAACGCAAGATCAAACAATGTCTGAATGGTGGTAGAAAATGCAGGAAGGAACAAAGGATCAATAATCCCAAGACGTGGCAAAGCTTCCCATACGGCAAAAAAGAGAAGCACCAGCGGAATTCCGCTTGACCATTTCTTCAATCCCTCTACAAAAGGAGTAACGCTTTTTACGTATGCACTGAAATCAACCACTTGGGTTTTCTGTCTTCCCTCTGTCTGTACTGCCAGCTCTTCTGACATAATGAATCTCCTTTTTCGTTAATCTTGAATGAGTATTGATAGTCTTATTCTGAAAACACCGGCGCAAGTTTCCAATCCTGTTGAGCTTTATTAACTTCGGCCTTGAGCGCACCCCAAACCTTATGGCGATTTGCGGCAAATTCACTGCTTGAGCGGATATCTCCGTTACGTGGTCGAGGAAGATCGATCTCGATGATATCTTTGATCCTTCCGGGACGTGCCGTCACAACCGCAACCCGATCGGCGAGAAATACCGCTTCATCAATACTGTGAGTAACAAAGATCACTGTTGTGTCGGTACCCTCCCAGATTCTGATGAGTTCATTCTGAAGAATTTCTCTTGTCTGGGCATCAAGCGCTGCAAATGGCTCATCCATCAGCAAAACTTCTGGCTTTGTTGCAAGTGCCCGTGCGATCGCCACTCTCTGCTGCATTCCGCCAGAAAGCTGGTAGGGAAATCGGTCTTCAAAATCAGAAAGACCGAACAGTGATAACAACTCCCTGCCAATCTTCACGCGTTCCTCCTTGGGAACCCCACGTGTTTCAAGCCCAAATTCAATATTCGAAAGAGCGCTTCGCCATGGAAAAAGCGCATACTGTTGAAAAACATAGCCTGTTTTTGCACTTGGCGCCTCCACTGGTTTATCATCCAGGTAAACGACCCCACTGGTCGGCGAACTTAACCCACCAACCAAATCAAGAAATACCGATTTTCCGCTGCCACTCGGTCCCACCAATACCAGAAACTCCCCTTTTTTGATTTTCAGATCGAAACCATGCAGCACTTCAATTTCATCAGAAATAACACCATTATTGTTTACCTGCTGACCTTGCTTGAGCTTGAATTTCTTGTGTATCTTCTCTGCGACTATTATGTCCATAACTATCCTTTTATCGTGATTTGTTTACATAGTGTTTACGTTGAGACAGTGCATTACCCTTGTGCAATGAGTGCATCAACAGAGATGAAAATCTCTGCTGAAAGCAAGAATAGCTGTTCCAATATCCTCAAGCAGAGTGGTTGCACCACGATAACCCGCATAGCTTCGTTCCAGCACAATCCGATCCGCCAGCGGAAATGAGAGAGCCAAAAAAGGAACTCCCAGTTCTACCGACACCTCACGCTCAAGGCTGCTCCCCAGAACAAGTTGGGCATCAGAAGTTCTGATGATATCGCTTATCTCAGCTCGATCTTCACTGAAGACGACCTCAGTATCATATCCCGGAACAAACGCAGTAAGACGTGTTACCAGCCTCTCGCGCACACTATCGAGAGGATTGTCGGTAATAATGAGTGTACGCGGCAACAGCCCAAAGCTTGTACCAAGAAACTCAGCAATACCAAGAACCTGGGCACTCTCGCCAACCAGCACAAACTCTCTTTGAAAACCTGCATGAAAATAAATGTCGGCCAATCGGGCAAACTGCAGGTTCAGACGTGACTCCTCGCGAGTGATAAACGCTTCAGTACGGATTGGGTCCAGCTTCAGTTGCGCCGTCAGGCGGCGAAGCAATGTCGATGTTGCAGTGCCAATTGGCAGTCCATCCAGGATGATCGAAGAAGTGGCATAGCGCTCTTCCAAAAGTCTCGCCGGAAGTTCTCCCCAAGGAGAGAGAACCAGATTAAGGACTGCTCCAGGAATCTGTTGCCATGAAGCAACACTCTGTTCACTCCCGAGCAATAAATTTGGAACTAAACCAATACCTTCCAGCAGCCGTCCCAACTCCTGAAGGTTGCCTCGCCAAAAAGGATCCTGATTCGGAATAATGCCCCAGATATTGACCAATCCAGAGGGAAACTCTTCTGGTTTTTTCCAGATGTCGGGCAGTTGCTCAATAAGCGCTTTAACAGCAAGATGGTATCCATGATGCACATCGCCACTGAATCCTGGAGTATTTGCGTAAATGACCGGCCAATCCTGATCACGTCCTTCCCTGGCCATAGCAGGGATGTCATCGCCAACCATCTCCGTTGAGCAACCAGTAACGATGGCGTAGAGATCGCCCTGAACAACTTTGACCGTATTTTTGAGCTGCTCCCGCAAACGGGAACCACCACCAAAGACCACATGTTTTTGACCAATATTGCTGGATGAAACCGGTGGACTCCCAAAGGGATCGTTTCCTCCAGACATACGTGTTCCTCCCAAGTAATACTGTACACCACAACCTGCCGTGCTGTGAATAACCGGAACCACTCCCTCGATCGCTTCAAAAAGCTGTAATGCTCCATGCAAAGCGCATGAGTTGCGCGATCCCTCCAAATAATGCGGCATATTATTTAACCTCCTGCTTGATGTGCCAGTTGTGGCTACGGCGAAACCAGGCATCCTGATAGGGTGAATTGACCTTTGCCAAAGAATCTCCATAAGAATTGTTTGCCAGTGCGGTTTTGATACGTCGAGCCACACGGACAACACCACTGTAACCAACAAGAGCAAGCGACTCTAACGAAACAACTGGAATACCGAGGCGGGCAACTTGACCAAGGTGGGTAGAATCTCCAAGGTAGAGGTCGGGTGAAAGTTTGCGAAGAATCGAAATTTCCTCAAAAGCCTGACCATCCGAGACATGAATCTGGAGTGACGGATTTCGTTCAGCCAGTTCATTGAGATGCCGAATATACAAACGATCCAGATGCGTAATGGTAAGGCCAGCAACTTCTCCACCCAGCTCTTCGACCAGGTCAAGCACACTGAAAGCGTTAGCCGACGATAGTGATATATAGACCTTGACTCCTTTCAGGGAGAAATTACCCAGTTGGAGAGTAGTCTCAGCGACTTTACCTTTATGGAGTTCTTCGGCTACATCCTCTTTTCCAAGGAAGGCCGCGATTGACTTCAGCCAGCGGCCGGTTCCCTCAACCCCAACAGGCCGCGACACATCAATAAGCGGCACCCCGTATGTTTGCTGAAGTATTGCACCGAGATACTCCGGCGCATCAGGGCAAAGCGGAATGGAGGCACGAGCAGCAACTGCTAATCTGAAAAGATCAATCGTTGAATCGTCTGGAATGACGTTCAAAGTGATACCAAGCTTTTCCAGAAGATGTTGCGCCTCTTTTCTGTCCTGTGGATGTTCGGCCACCGAAAGAAGGTTCAGCGACTCATTTTTGTCTATTATAGAGGACTCTCCTGCCAAATACTTCAGCAAGGAGTGTAACGCCGTATCATAGCCGGAAACAGCATTTTGTGACGAAAATCCGGTCACATAGACGGGCACTATCGGGAGCTCAAGCTCTTCATGCAGCTCTTCGACAACCGACTGTATGTCGTCGTTATTTATTGCAATCACCGGATTACCGACAATGAATACAACAGAAGGATGATAGCGACGATACAAGGCAACAACACTCTTGCGCAACTTGCCATCTGCACCCATAATGGTATCGCGCTCATCAAGATTGGTAACAATCCAGTGGGTATTATTGCGTCTTGACGCAATATGGTGCAGACCTGCGGCAGCGCAACCTCGCGGCCCATGAATAATAGTGACACTGTCGCGTATCCCCGCCAGAATACGCAACGCATAAAGCAGATCATCATTGCTGCTCTGCGCAAAGGTTCTGATACGCTGGGGAATTTCATCTCCGGCGAACTCTTTTGAAGCAACGGAAACTGTCCCGAGCCAAGCGCCGAGAGTGTCGAGACGCTTTTCCCTGCTCCGCGGTGCTTTTTGGCGTAATAGACTCATAATATATTTACGGGCTTCGCTCTGTTTAATGATCGACTATATGGATGCCATCTCATGCACCACTCCTGTTTCTACTTCAAATATTCTATCGCCCCACTCTCTTGCCCACTTTTTCAGTTCAGGCGAATTAAGTGGTTTTGGAATAACCGAATCGTCATTCTCGTCGATGTATTGAGCCAGGTTTCTATAGACTTGGGCCTGCTCGGATTGAGGTGCTGCTTCAATAACAGTTTTGCCATATAATTCACTTTGTGCAACCACCAGTGAACGTGGCACATAACCGATAACGCTGGTACCAGTCTTTTCCGCAAAATCGTCGATTAGCGACGGCGCATAAGCGGCAAGAATACTGTTGGCAATAACTCCACCAAGACGAGCTCCTCCGGATGGCGCATATTTGTTGACCGCCTTAAAGAGATTGTTGGCTGCAAAAATCGCCATAAAGTCAGAAGAGGTTACCACAAAAGCACGATCAGCAAGACCATCGCGAATCGGTACCGCAAATCCACCACAGACGACATCACCAAGAACATCATACAAGACAAAATCAGGCTTAAACTCATCAAAAACCTTCAACTCCTGGAGCAATTCCACTGCTGCATTAATTCCTCTTCCAGCACATCCAACACCCGGCACCGGACCCCCTGCCTCAATGCAGAGCACGCCACCAAAACCAATGGCTGAAATATCCTCAATCCTGAGCTTGCTCTGCTCGCGCAGCGTATCAAGCACCGTCGGCAAATCATTCCCTCCTCGCAGAATGGTCGTTGAATCACTTTTTGGGTCGCAGCCAATCTGGATTACCCGATAGCCTGAATCAGCAAGAGCTGCACTAATGTTTGACGTCGTTGTTGATTTACCAATGCCGCCCTTGCCATAAATGGCAAGATGTTTGCCTATTTTTTCACTCATGTTCTGTCTGTATGGATTTGATAGAGTAACTGCACTTGCAACGTTGTACTGAAACACCAGAAGCCGATCTCCTGACAAGGAAATCAGTTTCTTTGTCAATTGTTTTGTATCCCATCAAGGGACGGAAATTTCCACTGAGCAAGCTTGTCGCCTTCAAATTCTCCGGCTTTTATCTGAAAAACCTGAGCACTATGAGACCCTGATGCGTTACCACTATACATTTGAAGCGTAGTAAATCCATAACGAACGAAAATATCAGTTGCTTTATCCAGTAACTGCCAATGCCATTCGGCTTCGGGACTCCGATACCCTTCGAGAGGTGTCCCTTTTTCAGGACGGAAAGCGCTGAAATGGCAAACCACCCCTTTTGATGCGAGGTACTCAATTCCTTCCAGTGTGGATTCCAGTGGTTCAAGCCCTCCAACTATTGCCGAGTGTACATTTCCCCAGCCAAAAATGTCCACTGAATATTCAAGAGCATCAACCCAATGCTGCCAGCCACCATTTCGTTTCTCTTTACCCGGGCACATGGCCGCAAAAATATGCTTGTCCCATACCTCAATATTGGTAGAAACATTGTCGAATCCGGCCTCCTTGTATTTGGAGAGAACTGAAAGATCGGCAGGAGCACCGACAACCGCACATCCATAAAATGAGCTGTATTTCTCCTTAATGGCATCAGCAACATCAAGGTAATATTCAAGCTCACGCCGTTCAGGCACAAACCCTCCCGTAATGCGAAAATGGTTGGCAACTCCCGCTTGACGAGCAATATCATAGGCTTCTGCAACCTGCTTTGGTGATTTCAACAATACTTTGTTCCTGGTGCCATCTTTGGCTCGTTCATTGAATGCGCAGTAAAGGCAATCCTCTCCTAAATCCTTCAGCGAACACTCATTGCTGTACATAACATGAAGACCACCCTGAGCGCTGATATTGGTGATATCACGAACTTTTTCACCCGTACTAAGCAATTGCTCTGATGTTGGATTCCCCTTGTGAAAGGTGATTACTCCAATACGCTTTCCATCGTCATATAAAACTGGTTTATTGTCTTCAATAACCAATGCATAAGGGGTCCAACGACTAAACTGCCCTCTGGAACTGATACCATGAGGCAGATAAAAACCAGTCAATCCTCCCCTGCGATTAAATCCAGAAGTCAACTCTATCGGATCTTGAAATTTCTTCAACTCCTCAGAATCAAACACAATTCCTTTTTCAACAAGGCTCAACCCTAGTCTTGCTTCATCAAGAAGGGTCTGCCTTGCGCTCTTTTTGTCATGGGTTAAAGCAACTGATTCTCTTATTTGTTCTTGCGCTACAATTGGCATAATTTTTATTGTTTTAATTAAAAGACAGAGATCACTTCGTATATCCAGCAATCCCACTATTTTTATGATTTAATCAAGATGCTGTAAAAAAAAGCCAACTCTCTCTGACAACAAGAATTGGCCTCATTATAAATTATCTTATAAATCAGTCGAAACTACGTCGGATCAATAAATTTCGTTTCAGAATATGTTGAACAACAACAGATATACGTTATCGCAACTTTTTTCATAAATTGAACTAATAATTGAATCAAAATTACCTCTTCTACAAAAGATCAATAATAAAAAGCAATCTACAAATCCCATTTAAACGGGATTTTTTATACCATAAATGAGCGATCTATTTTGGGATTCAATAAATTAATTTCATTCGAACCTAAAACCCTTTTATATTTTATTACATCTGCATGTGCCACATGAGTCACATTGACAAGATTTAACTTCTTTTCTTTTTGCATCAATCAAGCAACTTCATCCAAAAGTATCCCTGCCTGATGAAGTCTCCAGTAATGCCCTTGCCTGCTGAGCAGCTCATTGTGCGACCCGCTCTCTACAATACACCCCTGTTCCATAACACATATAAGATCCATCTGTTGAACAGTTGACAACCGGTGGGCAATAACCAGCAAGGTCCGACCCGCAGAGACGCGATGGATTGCCTCCTGAAGAACCTCTTCAGTTTTGGAATCAAGGCTGGCTGTAGCCTCATCAAGAATGAGGATCCTTGGATCGAATATCAATACGCGAGCAAAAGAGAGAAGCTGTCGTTCGCCCGCCGAGAGTGTACTGGCGCGCTCGGAGAGTATAGTTTCATACCCGTGAGGCTGACGCAAAATGAACGGTTCAGCCCCAACCAGTCGACATGCCTCCCTGACACGATCTTCAGAAATATCATCCTGAAAAAAGCGGATGTTATCGGTGATGGTACCAGCAAAAAGTGTCACATCCTGCTGAACGATACCAACTGTCTGACGCAGTACATCCAATGGCCACTCCCGAACATCCTTGCCGTCAATGACCACTCTCCCCGAAGTGACGTCATAAAATCTTGTTACCAAATTCATTATGGAGGTCTTGCCTGCACCGGTAGCTCCGACAAAACCGACCCTGTCGCCAGGCTGTATTACCAGATGAATGTCATGCAAGACCGGATGACCTGTACGATAGGCAAGAGATACTCCATCAAGCTGCACCTTACCCTTAACCTCCGGCGCTGTTGCTCCCGAAAGCTCCTTTATGTCTGGCACTTCCTGAAGTGTTCGGCTGATGCGCCCTGAAGCCACAATAGATGACTGCAAGGGATTCATCTGCTGCGAGATGGTGTTGATCGGCTGGAAAAAGCGCCTGATATACCCGATAAAAGCATACAACACACCATAAGAGATTGTGCCTTCTATTACCCCTTTTCCACCAAACCAGACAAGAGCGGCGATAGCAAGATCACCCAGTAATTCTGTTATATTGAAAAAAAGCAGAAATGACCGGTTTTCGAGAATTGTCGATTCAAGCAGAGCGCTGTTTCGTTCATCAAGTCGTTTTTGCTGCTTTACCTCCTGATGAAAAATCTGTACAATTGCCATGCCACTCAGGTTTTCAGCTAAAAACCCTATGACCACTCCCAATCGATGTCTGACTTCTGAGTTGATGGCCCTGATTCTCCTCTGAAAATAGACAGCCAACACCATTACCGGGGGTAAAAGTAAAAAACAGTAGAGGGCGATCTTTACATCAAGACGAAGCATAAAAAACATGATCAGCACCAGTGTTACGGCTCCTCTGAGCGTATTAGCCAAAAACTGGGTAAAAAAGTTATTGAGTGCCTCCGTATCACTGACCACATTGGTAATAATCCG
This sequence comes from uncultured Chlorobiaceae bacterium, assembly GCA_903859055.1. Classification (GTDB taxonomy): domain Bacteria; phylum Bacteroidota; class Chlorobiia; order Chlorobiales; family Chlorobiaceae; genus Chlorobium. Next base: position 10,206 of record CAIOLC010000237.1, read on the forward strand.
ACCAGAACTGTTCTGATCGAAGTAACGCAGAGCAAGTCGCTGAATGTGCTTAAACAGATCAATTCGAATTGATCGTACTATTGACAAACCAATCCGCTGCAGCAAAATATCCTGATAATAGGTCAGGCCAAAAGCCAGCAACACCAGCCCCAGATAGGTCAAAGCCATACTCAGAATCGCTGAGGAATCTGGTCGGGAGTTGGTTACATAACGGTCAATCACCTCCTTGACCAACAATGGCTGGATAAGATCAATGACTACAACGGCCACAACCAGAGCGCACACTAAAACAAGGCTCTTTCTGTGGCTCTTTACGTAAGGGATAAATGGAGCAAGCGATCCTGTTGATGGTGATTCTGCGTTCATGATACCTCCTTCAGGCTGTCAGCTTCCAAAGCCTCCAGCTCTACACCCATATCCGCTTGCGAGAGCTCTCTTTTTTCATCCAGATCAGAATTATCCGATTCACGCTCATCAAACTGGCCTGCTTGCATAAACCATTGATCAGCATATATTCCGCTATGAGCAATCAATGTTGCGTGGTTCCCTCGCTCAACAATCCGACCCTCTTCAAGTACCAGTATTTCATCAGCATGCTGAACCGCACTCAACCGATGGGAGATGATTATAGTCACCTTGGGCGCTTTCTGCCCGGAATCAGGAAGTACCTTTGATAATTCTTGTAAGTTGTTCAGAATCATGCGCTCTGTGCTGGTATCAACAGCACTCAACGAGTCATCCATAATCTGAAAAGGAGCATCCTTATATATCATTCTTGCAATTGCTATACGCTGTTTTTGCCCACCTGAAAGGCGAACACCACGCTCGCCTATTTCAGTACTGTACTGATCTGGAAAACTGAGGATATTGTCGTGAACAGCGGTAATTCGTGCACAACGCTCAGCCCGCTTCAAATCCGGAAATTCATCGGAAAAACCGATATTCTCCAACACCGTGCTCGAAAACAGAAACCCGTCTTGTGGCACATAGGCAATCCCTTCTCTGAGTCGTGCGAGTGGATAATTCAAAATATCTACCCCGTCAACAAAAACAGTTCCATCCGGGGGATCGTACAGTCGCAGCAGCAAATCAGCCAGGGTGGATTTACCACTTCCCATAGCCCCTATGATTCCCAGAGTGTTTCCCTGTTTAACAGAAAAGGAGATATCGCTCAATACGTCATGATCACAACCAGGATAGCGAAAGGTAAGCCCGTTAACCTTAATGCTCCCTTGCAGAGGCTGGTCGAGAAGCGGAGCTTCCCTGTCGAGAACCTCCGGAATAACATGAAGGAGTTCATCAATTCTGTTCAAAGAGGCAACGGAGTGCTGAAGAAGGTTAAGCACGTTACCCAATTGCTCAAGAGGTTGGCGCAACATGGCAACATAAAGCGTGAAAGCAACAAAATCGCCAAGGGTAATGACCTTTGTGGTCACAAAATACCCTCCATATCCAAGAACAAAAATGAAACCGAGATTGACCATCAGCGGCAAAAGTGAGCCAAACAATGCAGAGAGACGAACAAACCGCATCTTCTCTTTGACGATGAGATCCACTCTCTTCTCAAAACGACTGATCACTACATGCTCAGTCCCAAATGCCTTTACAGCACGAATTCCGCCAATGACCTCTTCTGTCGTCTGTGCCATAGCGCCAAGAGCTTCTTGTGATCGCTGGGACTGAAGCCTGATCTTTGGGCCGAGCCACTTGACAAGCAGGGGAATAAACAGAAGTGGCCCTAAACCAGCAAGCGTCAATCTCCAGTCTACATACACGACCATGAGCCAAGTGGCACCCAAAAACATCGCCAACCCGCTGGTGCCCTGATTAATCCCCTGTGAAACCAGCTCACGAACCACCTCGACATCGCTCAGTGCATGAGAAATCATATCGCCAACACTATGGCGATGATAGTAGGAGGGCGAAAGCGTACCCCATTTTTTAAACAAATCTTTTCGGAGCAGATAGGCAGCAATTCCCGATTTAAAAATGTTAAATAGAAATATATCAATTAAGCCCAGCTATCAATTTTATGGCATATAGATTTCCGTTACCACAAAAAAGCGGTTATTCGGAGAGATTAATCGAGA
>CAIOLC010000238.1 GCA_903859055.1 uncultured Chlorobiaceae bacterium
AGTTTTAAACCTCTCGAATTCGAGAGGTTTAAAACTTGGATTGCTCAATATTTCCCAAAGTCCGAGAAATTCAATCGTACTTCGGCTGCGCATCCAGTTATTGATGATGGCAAACGGTTCCCGTGCATTTCGATACCGGGCAATATCCGTTAAAGAGATGTAATCTTCATTACTTTGTGAAAGCACGGTAATGGCTACACCCTGTACTTCAATAATTGATTTTGTTGATTTACTCATAGCTCCATCCTCATTCGTTTAAGATGCTCATTCACCTTCGCCTCCAGCTCGACGACCTTGCTGTTCACTTCGGGCAGGGGCATTTCGTAGCGTTCGGCAAGCTCTTTCACCCGGCGGGTCAGGGTCTGGCTGATGCGATCCATCTCGCCGTGAATGGCGGCGGCAATAGTGGCAAGCCATTTGTCGTCAACGACCAGCGTTTTGATCTCCTCTTCGATCAGTGAGGGATATTTGGCATAAGCGAGCTGGTCAAGGTTGGTCTCTGCATCCTTGTGCGACTTCTTGAGGTCGGCTTCATCGCCTGAAAGCTTCAGCCACTCCCGAAGCAGATCGGTCTCCTCTTTACTCTCCTTCTCCCCTTTGATCTCCTTCAACCGCGCCGTAACACTTGCCTTGTTCACCTTGTCCAATCCGGAAAAAACTCCCTCCTCCCCGCCGTGCTCCTCTTCAAGTTCTGCTATGCGTGCCGTGAGGCTTTCGAGTTCAGCCTCAAGCCGGGTGATGGCTTCCTGCTCTTCGGCAAAATATCGAGCGATGACAAGCTGCCTGGGCACAAGGTCGCAGGCCCAGCCTTTGTCAACCTCCTTCCCTTTGCTGTTCTTCACCAGAAGGCGAGAGGTTTCAGCTCGCCATCCATCGGCGGCGATGAGATAGCAGTCGTCCTGCATGGTCTCCGTCCAGTAATCCATCAGATGCTGATAAACGTGATAGTTGTCGATCAGCGGCTTGCCGGTGTAGTGGGTGAGCAGCTCTTCGGAGAGTTCCTGAATCAGCGCCTTGGGATGAAACGCGGGCTGAAGGTTTTTGAGCCTGAGGGCAGCGCTCTCCTGCCACTCGGCAAAGAGGGTGCTCATGCTCTCGATGAAGGTGACGAACTCCGGGTGGTTGTAGATGGTACTCTTGATGCTGCCCTTCTGGATAGCAAGATCAAGGTAGCCGGGACGATTGGCCCTGAAAAGAGTTTGGCGAAGCTCCGGGCAGACCTCCCAGTAGGGCTGAAGGCCATCAACATCGGCGCAGGGGATTCCGCCGCGAAGGTGGCCTTCAATATCCTGAATATCCTCTGCCACCTGGTTGTCGATGTAGCGCGGAAGGTTGAGGTTGAACTCGTTTTTCTCAATCTCCTCAATGCTGACCATCCGGGAGTATTTCGGGATCTCAAGCTGCCGGGTGAAAACATCAACAATTTTGTGAAGATCCATGTCGCGCAGGCGGTTCTTTGGGCCATCCTTCATGTACCCTGCGCTGGCATCAATCATGAAGATGCCTTTACGGGCATGAGCATCTTTTTTGTCGATAACGATAATGCAGGCGGGGATTCCTGTGCCGTAAAAGAGGTTGGCCGGAAGACCGATGATGCCCTTGATGTAGCCCATCCTGATGAGTTTGCGGCGAATATCGCCCTCGGCATTACCCCGAAAGAGCACACCGTGGGGCAGAATGCAGGCTCCCTTGCCGGTGCTTTTGAGTGAGCGGATAATGTGGAGCAGGTAGGCGTAGTCTCCCTGTTTGGCAGGGGGAACACCGAAATGCCGGAACCGGCCATGCGTATCGTTCAGGGGATCAATCCCCTTGCTCCAGCTCTTGTCGCTGAAGGGGGGATTGGCGACGACATAGTCAAAGGTTTTGAGATCGCCCAGATCGGCATCAAAAAAGAGGGGATTGGCCAACGTGTTACCCTGCTTGATTTCCGCTGTGGGATTGTTGTGCAGAATCATGTTCATGCGGGCAAGGCCGGAGGTGGCGGCATCCTTTTCCTGACCATAGAGCGTTACCCGGGCGGTTGCTTCATCACCCACCTTCAGGAGGAGCGATCCCGAGCCGCAGGTGGGATCGTACACTGTGGTGTTATTGGTGGTGGGGGCATCGTGAATACCGACAATTCTGGCCATGATGCGGCTCACCTCGGCAGGGGTGTAGAACTGCCCTTTGCTTTTGCCGCTCTCGGTGGCAAAGTGGCGCATCAGATACTCGTAGGCATCGCCGAGAATATCGTCGCCCTCTGCCCGATTTTTGGAGAAATCAAGTGCCGGATTCTCAAAAATGGCGATGAGGTTGGTGAGCGTATCGACCTTGTCCTTGCCGCTGCCAAGCTTGGTGTCGTCGTTGAAGTCCGGCATATCGGAGAGCTTGTTGGCGCTCGCCAGCGGCCCGAGAATCTTTTTATTGATCTGGTCGCCAATGTCGGTTTTGCCTTTGAGGGCAACCATATCCCTGAAGCTTGCCCCCTCGGGAATGGTTATGGGAGCATAGAGCACACCGGCATATTTGTCGCTGATATACTTGACAAAAAGCAGGACAAGCACATAGTCTTTATACTGGCTGGCATCCATGCCGCCGCGCAGTTCGTCACAACTTTGCCACAGGGAGGAGTAGAGTTCAGATTTTTTGAGGGGCATGGGTTATCGCAAGTACTGTTATCATCAATTGAGATTTCCGGGGCTACTCTACCAGAAGAGGGAAAGGAGACGTAACGGAATATAAGCACAAACGTTCAGGAAAGAAAAAGCGTGAGGTGAGGTGAGGTGTTGCTCAACCGGCAATAAATTGGCTTGCCATGAGACCACCACAGCCTTCTGGCAGTGAAAGTTTTGTGAATGAAATACGCCTCTTGAACAAGAATGCGTAAAAGATTTTTGTAAAATGTAATTAATTTTCGATTATTGTATAAATATAAGGGAAAAGGATTGTTGATGGTCATTATCAAAAAATCTGTTTTAAACAGTTTCGGGGCAAAATGCCCTGATGCGATACCATCATTGAATGAATGGTATGCCAAGG
>CAIOLC010000239.1 GCA_903859055.1 uncultured Chlorobiaceae bacterium
GCTGATTCTTGATGATAGTACCAGTGCTGTTGATGTGAGAACAGAGGCTCACATCCAAAAAGCCCTTGAAGAGAATCGTTTACAGCAAACCAGGTTCATCGTGGCTCAAAGGATAAGCTCAGTGTTGAATGCAGACAAAATTCTTGTCCTTGATGATAGCGAAATCATTGGACAGGGAACTCATCATGCGCTCATGGACTCATGCGCAGTTTACCGGGAAATTTACGAATCGCAGACCGAAAATGGAGTATTAATTCATAATGGCCACTAAATTTCAACATAAACCCCAGTCAGTACAGGTTCCTAACTTTCTGGGACGTTTTGGACATGGTAATACACCGACAGCAGAGGTGCTGCGTCCAAAAAAAACGCAGGAAACTCTCCTTCGGGTCTGGTTTTATCTGCGACGTCAGAAAAGATCATTGATTCTGACCGCATTGATGGTTTTAGGAACTGCCTGTCTGGATCTTGCCGGACCGATACTTTTTGGCAAAGTGATTGATGATCACATAGTCACACGAAATATGACCGGACTGTCAAAGCTTCTTTTATTGATGCTTTTTGCCTACGTAACCAGTGGATCGCTCTATCTTCTTCAGAGCCATGTCATGGTTGGTGCTGCTCAGCGTACTATGCGGGATCTGCGCGAAGATCTTTTCAGCAAGCTTCTTCATCTTCCGCTTAATTTTTATGACCGACGAATACATGGTGAACTAATGAGTCGTCTGACCTCAGATGTCGAAAACATCAATCAGGTTCTGAGCAACAGTGTTACACAGATTGTCTCAGGCTCTTTAAGTACGGTCGGTGTTGCGATCGCAATGTTCTGGATAAATCCAATCTTGGCCGCGGTCAGTATAGTGACAATTTCACTGTTCACGATTCTTGGTAATCGGTGGATCGCAACGAAAACTCGGACGAGGTACAGAGCTCAGCAGTCAGCTCTTGGCCGGCTCTATGGATTTATAGAAGAGACGATAGGTGGACAGAAAGTCGTTAAAGCCTATGGTCAGGAAAAAACGTTTACAGGAAAGTTTGATGAGATCAATGAGGAGTTTCGCCAGGCGGGCATCAGGGCACAGCTTTTCAGCGGGCTAACAGGACCCATGATGAACACTGTTCATAACACCGCCTATGCAATTGTTGCCGGAGTCGGTGGGGTTATGGCGATTATGGGTATGACAACTATTGGTGTGATAGCCATGTTTATCAGCTATACCCGTCAGTTTGGACGTCCCCTGAATGAAATCGCCAACCTCTATAACAGTCTGCAGTCAGCCATGGCTGGTGCTGAGCGTGTTTTTGAAATTATCGACGAAACTCCTGAAGTAGATGCCCACCAAAGTAACTCATTGAGGAAAATTAAGGGTGGTGTTGTTCTTGATCATGTCTGTTTTTCCTATTTGAAGGATGTACCAGTTCTGAAGAATGTCAGCCTTCATGCCTTGCCTGGTCAGACTATTGCATTGATTGGACCGACCGGTGCAGGTAAAACCACCATTGTCAATCTTTTGACCCGATTTTATGAGACCGATCAAGGATCGATTCTTATTGATGGTCGAGATATTCGTGAGATCCCCAAAGTAGAGTTGCGTCGCCAGCTCGGAATTGTGCTTCAGGATACCTTTCTTTTTTCGGGAACTGTAAGGGATAATATCCGTTATGGTCGTCTGGATGCAACAGATGAGGAAATTGTGGAGGCCGCCCGTCTTTCAAATGCAGATACGTTTATTCATCTCCTGCCGCTCGGATATGACACAGTTCTCACTGAAAGGGGAAGTAATTTCAGTCATGGTCAGCGACAGATGCTTGCTATTGCACGGGCTATTCTTGCTGACCCGGCAATCCTGATTCTTGATGAGGCGACCAGCAGTGTCGACACCAGAACGGAAAAGCATATACAGGAAGCGATGCATCGACTGATGGAAGGGCGAACCAGTTTCGTTATTGCACACCGTTTAAGCACAATTCGCAGTGCCGATCAGATTATAGTGATCAATCATGGCGAAGTCACTGAGCGAGGCACCCATGCTGAGTTGCTTGAAAAAAAGGGATTCTACTGGAGAATATCATCAAACCACAGGAATGGATCTCAAAAGAATGAGAACGCGGTGGCTCAAGAAGATTTCCTTGCAATCGTCTCTCTTTGAAAAGAGTTAAAAAATAATAATAGCGTGAACATAGAATTATATTCCGGTGCGCCGGGAGACCGGCAGGAGGTCAAGAGGTGAAAGTCCTTTACAGTGAAAGAGTAGCGATCTACACTGGCCCCGAGTCATGCGCGGGTGGCCGTGAGGCCATACGTGA
>CAIOLC010000240.1 GCA_903859055.1 uncultured Chlorobiaceae bacterium
TCTATGCCTGTTTTGCCAGTATCGGGGTGGACATTATCGCCGAGGATGTTAGCAACAAGGGCAGAGTTGACCTGACCATAAAGGCCAATGGAAGAACCTTTCTTTTTGAATTCAAGGTGACCGACGGGGAGCCACTTGAGCAGATCAGGAAGATGAAATATTACGAGAAGTATAGTGGCGAACGCTATCTGATTGGCATCGTCTTTGACCCGCATGCAAGAAACGTCAGCAGGTTTGAGTGGGAGAAGCTTTAGTGCTTTTTCTTGCCTGCGCCACAGAAATAAACAACAGGTGATGACAATTGCCAATGATTCCGCGTACATGTTGCACCATTGGCTTTCCAGCCATTTTCTCCTCTTTCCCTTTTGAAGATGAACCCAAACAGCATCATCAATTGCGCTCAGTGCTCAGTCCTGATACACCGTCGGATCCGGCGAGTCGATCATCGGGTTGAGACGAACCGCCAGAGAGAAAAGATAGGGATAATCCTCCTTGAGATGCTGCATATAAAGAATCCATTCCCGGATCAGATGACCGAAAACCCGCCTTATGTCGCCATTGATGTGTTCTTTGTCGCTCGGAGGAAGACGATCGAACGACTCCCGGGCATTGAGCTCTTCAATGGTATGAAACGCTGCCCAGAGAAGGTCAGTAAAATTTTCATGTTCAAGCAGATTCTGGTTTTCCAAAAGGCTCAGGAGGAAGCTCCGTTTTCCGGCCATGAACTGCTTCAGGCAGGGGAGAGCATCACTATCGATGTTGATCCTCTGGTTGCTTCGGCGCAGATAGCCGAGCGCTTCGTCAAAATCCTCTTTTTTCCAGGATCCGGTCACACGCAGGCGACTTTTCAGCTCATCGCTTCCGACCACGTGTTCCGACAACTCTTTCAGAAGGCGGTTGCCGAATTCACTGAAAAAGACACCAATGACCATGTTCAGTTTTCTCATGACCGACTGGCGCTCCCTTTTCCTGAGCACCCTTTCGAAGAGAAGCGTGACGACAATGATGTAAATGGGCAGGAAAGCGAGATTACCGAGAAAACTGGCAGATATTTCAATCAAATTGCCGAAAATGCTGAAGTCAATCCCATAAAGGGCCAGCGAGATAGCGAAAAGGGCGGATGCCGTCCCCACCTTGTTCATAAACCGTTTTTTAAACATAAACACCTGTTATTTTAACCGGAACCAAACCTTTTGCAGTGGCAGAAGCTTTTATCCATTGCGATTTTTATAGATTGAACAGCGACCCGAGCAGCCAGGAAATTGCGCTGATGACTACTGAACCCGCAACTGCCCACCAGAAGCCGTCGATGGTGAATCCACTGACAAGCATTGCGGCGAACTGCAACATCAGGGCGTTGACAACCAGAAGGAAAAGTCCAAGGGTGAGAATAATAAAGGGAATGGAGAAAAAGAGCATGACTGGCCGTACCAGTGTGTTGATCAGCCCAAGCACAAGGGCCACGGCAATCGCCGCTCCAAAGCTTTTGATATGAATTCCGTCAAGAATATGTGCGGTAGCATAGACCGCCAGCGCATTGACCAGCCATTGAATCAGTATGTGCATCATCGTCTTCTCTCCTTTTTTTTTCTCTATGGGCAAATTACCCGAAGCTTTGCTTCGTGAATGAATCGATTATCTTTGAATGCATACCTCGATGCTTGTTTCGAGGATTCTATCATAGTGCTTGAACGAAAATCACTAATATATTTTATAATAATATTTTATATTTGCTTTTCCGGTTGAAAATTTTTTATCAATAAGCTCTAACTTGAATAATTCAGTGCGACGTGAAGTCGCGTATTGGAATTGTCCGGCAGAACGGACCCGCTGTTCAGTCAGCGGAACCGACCGATACACGCAAGATAAGCAATTGCCTTGTGTGAAGCTGTCGGAAAAGTACCCGCAGGAAACTGTAGGCCGATCCGTGAGGGGAATAATTGGCTGCAACTTCCATTGCAATTGATAACTTTGGATTCTACACTTTTTGAAAACGATATCAGGAATTTATGACACTTGTTCTCAATCGCCTGGAACGCCTTTTTAATGCGCTGGAGCACTTTTGGGAGCATAAGCGCACAGAGCGAAGTGCGGCAAATGTGCTGATTATCACATTTCTGGGGGCTTTTGCCCTGATTGAGCTTCGTCGTCAGGGGTGGTTGCCGGAAGGGCTTGCAGCAATTCTTCCATCAAGCCACTATTATGCTATAAATATTGCATTTTCAATGCTGCTTGCTCTTGAGGGTCTTGGTTTGGTGTTCAGCCTTGCCAA
>CAIOLC010000241.1 GCA_903859055.1 uncultured Chlorobiaceae bacterium
CGTTGTACCAGCGTTTGACCTGCTCCATATCCACCCTTTCAAAATATGGAGCAAAAGTGGTCTCCAGATCAAGCTGGGTGTACCCGCAGACATTTCCATAATCAGGGTTCAAGCTGATGTCTTCAAGATTGTTCAAGCCGCTGAAGATCGACACTTTGGCGAATTTGCTCACTCCGGTGAGGAAGGCAAAGCGCAGATACCGGTCGTTATCCTTGATCTTCGTGTAAAAGTCACGCATTCCATTCCGAATGAGCAGAGCCTCAGGAATATTCTCAATATTGTCCAGAATCGGCTTGTCGTACTCATCAATCAGGATGACAACCTTCTGGTGATATTTCTCATAAGCTTTCTCGATTAATTCTGCGAAACACTGGCTGGGATCCTCTTTCTCGTCGCAGTGAATATCAAGCCGTTTCTGATTGCTATTCAGGATATAGAAAAGTTTCTTACGAAGAATTTCCTGGCTGCGTATTCCGCCACCGAAACTTATGTTGATGACAGGATATTTTACCTCCCAATTCCACTGCTCCTCAATCAACAGCCCCCGAAACAGCTCCCGATGTCCCTCAAAAATATTCTTCAGCGTATCGAGAAACAGGCTCTTCCCGAATCGCCGGGGCCGCGACAGAAAGACATATTTAAAGTTGTCGATCAGGCTATAGGCGATCCCTGTTTTGTCGATATAGAGGTAATTCTCGTTAATGATTTCGCTGAAGGTCTGTATTCCTATCGGCAGCTTTTTCATCGTTAACCTCACGTTAAAACATTAGCCCATCACTGGCATCGGCACAGCAGCACGATCTCGCACTTTTTTACCACACCGCGAAATATAAAACTTTTTGTCAGAAAAACGGAGCAACAGAGGAGAGAGAACAAACAGAGCTTTTCAACTATTCCCTGAAGGAATCAAATCAGCCGGAGATCCTGGAATACATAAAACGTTCGGGCCAATGTCCGAGTAGGCACTCACGATGGCTGACGGATGAATAATGGTGGCAATTGGAACACCTGCCTGCTCAAGCAGAGACTGTTTTTCAAGTCGTCTCGCATTGCTGCCAATCGCGACAACTACTCCGTCAAAACAGCTCGCCTGTTCCAGAAGCTCCCTGGTGCCACCAACTACCGGCCATACCCCCGCTGCTGAAACAGTCGGCCAGGCATCATCAAAAAAGAGCACCTCCTCCCAACCGGAGTTCAAGGCTGCATCCGCAACAACCTTGCCATGTCCGCTTGCGCCAAGAATTGCCAGCTTTTTCTGCTTCATACCCGTTGAACCTGTATCATCACTCCGTGCTCTGCCCGGTAAAAAATGGCATTGTCTCACTTGGCGTATGATTTATCCCTTTGCGCAATAAAACATTAAACATGGTCCTTGCCAGTATCCTGATATCCAGCCAAATCGACCAATTATCCACATACCAGACATCAAGCCTCAATTTCTCTTCCCAACTGATTGCATTGCACCCGTTCACCTGTGCCCATCCGGTAATGCCTGGCTTGACCTCATGACGGCGATGTTGCTCCGGTGTATAGAGCGGAAGATACTCCATCAGGAGTGGACGGGGGCCCACAAGGCTCATCTCACCTTTCAACACATTGAGAAGCTCGGGGAACTCATCAAGGCTGGTTGAACGGAGCAAGCGGCCAAAGGGGGTAAGCCGAGCACTGTCCGGCAAAAGAGTACCGGCAGAATCCTTTGCATTGGTCATTGTCCGAAACTTCAACATGCGAAAAGGTTGGCCGTTCTGGCCTGGTCTCACCTGCGAGAAAAAGAGTGGAGTGCCGTGCAATATTCTGACGAGGAGAGCAAGCAACAGCAAAAAAGGGAGAATCAGAAGCAATCCGGGAATGGTGAGGAGCAGATCGAAAAGACGTTTCATGCGCCCATAATCCTTTCCAGAAAATCGACGAAGCGATTCGCGAGTTGTTCACGACCAAACTCCCGCTCTGCAAAATGACGGGCGTTCAAACCCATCTCTTTTGCCAACTCAGGATTGTCAGCCATCTTCTCCAGCGCCAGGGCAAAAGCGTTGGGACTATCCCGGTTCCACGGCAATGCCACACCTGTTTTGTGTGATCATTTCAGCCAACCACTTCAAACGTTGATTTGGTTATCTCAGTTATTTCCCGGAAAAGCTACGAAACGCGAAAACGGATAAGCTTTGGGTTGCCTGCCTGGCACTGAATTATTGAACGAACATCAGTACGTATTGAAAACTGCCTCCAGTGTCGGCGCAGTCAAAACAGCCACACCCCAAGCGTCAAGCTCCTGTTCAGAAGCTCCACTTAATGCCCC
>CAIOLC010000242.1 GCA_903859055.1 uncultured Chlorobiaceae bacterium
CCATAAAATAGAGTACTGGATCTGTGGTCACTGCCATACCGCCATGGAGTATTCAATCGGCGAGACCAGAGTGATCTGCAATCCCAAAGGATATCCTCACGAATACGGCAACGGTTTCGATCCGCTCAAAACTCTTAACGTTCCGTGAGTTAACATTTGGAGATTGACCAAATGAGAGATGCAATGCCCGCAGATTACTGATTGCTGAAATGTTCATACCTTGGTATCTTGCAGGAAGAAACCGGATAGCAACGGAACCGGGTTTTTGTTTTTCGCGGTCGTAAAACAAAATAAGATTTTTTTATTCCCCAGTAGGCGCAGATAGAGACCACAACGTGAAAGCCAACGAACTACAGAACAATCCATGAACCACAACGGAAACAACATAGAGTCAAGGCTTTGGGCGGCGGCAGACGAACTTCGGGCAAACTCGAAGTTGAAGTCTTCGGAATACTCGGTGCCGGTGCTTGGGCTGGTTTTTTTGCGATTTGCCGACCACAAGTTTCAGGTGGCAGCCAAAGAGCTTGAGGGGTCGGGTGGCGGGCGGCGCAGCATAGGCCCGGCGGACTACCAAGCCCAAGGTGTACTCTTTCTGCCGGAAGAAGCTCGTTTTTCGACACTGATACAACTCCCTGAAGGTGTCAATATTGGTGCGGCAATCAACGAAGCCATGCGGGCCATCGAAGCGGAGAACCCCGATCTCAAGGATGTCTTGCCCAAAACGTACAACCGTTTTGAGAACTCCCTGCTCAAGGAGCTGCTCAAAACCATGAACTCGGTGCCAATGGACATTGAGGGAGATGCTTTTGGCAAAATTTATGAATACTTCCTCGGTCACTTTGCCATGAGCGAGGGGCAAAAGGGCGGAGAGTTCTTTACTCCAACCGCCATTGTTCAGCTCATTGTCAGTATCATTGAACCGTTTCATGGGCGTATTTTTGATCCGGCCTGCGGCTCTTGCGGCATGTTTGTGCAGAGTGCCCGCTTTGTTGGTGAACACAAGATGAACCCTGATGCTGAGCTGAGCGTTTACGGGCAGGAGAAGGTTTCAGAGACCGTGCGTCTTGGCAAGATGAACCTTGCGGTGCATGGTCTTGGTGGAGATATTCGTCAGGGCAACGCCTACTACGAGGATCTGCATAGCTCTATCGGCAAGTTTGACTTCGTCATGGCCAATCCGCCCTTCAACGTTGACCGAATCGACAAGGAACGGCTCAAGGATGACAAGCGGTTTCCTTTTGGTCTGCCGCGTACCGATAACGGCAACTACCTCTGGATTCAGCTCTTTTACAGTTCTCTCAACGAAACTGGTCGGGCCGGGTTTGTGATGGCCAACTCAGCATCTGATGCCCGTGGTTCTGAAATGGATATCCGCCGAGAACTCATTGAGGCAAGTGTTGTGGATGTCATGGTTGCCGTTGGTTCCAACTTCTTTTATACCGTAACACTGCCCTGCACGCTCTGGTTTTTCGACAAGGGCAAACGCAAGGGCAAGCGGGCGAATACCGTGCTCTTTATCGACGCTCGTCACCTCTACCGCCAGATTGACCGTGCTCACCGCGACTGGACACCGGCACAAATTGAGTTTCTGGCCAATATTGTCCGGCTCTACCGTGGTGAAGCTACAGAGAACCTGCATGATAGTGCCGAATTGGTTGGGGAGTACTTCCCTGATGGCCACTATGCCGACATCGCTGGTTTGTGCAAAGTGGCCACAAAAGATGATATTGAAGCACAGGGTTGGAGCCTCAACCCCGGACGTTATGTGGGTGTTACCGCCAGAGTTGAAGATGACTTCGATTTTAAGGAGCGGCTTGAAGAGCTGAACGAGGAGCTTGAAACCCTCAACATTGAGGCACGGGAGCTGGAAGAGCGGATTGCGGAGAATGTTGTGAAGTTGCTGGAGGTGGAGTGATGGCGAACAAGCAAAGAGAGACCGACGGAATGATGCGTGTATCACCTCCACTTCTGGAAGAGCTTCGCAGGATGATTGAAGAGAGCCGCAGGAGCCTTGCTGCGGCGGTTAATGCTGCAATGACCATGCTCAACTGGCGAATTGGAAAACAGATTGTTGCGACGCTGTCGCAACAATTGAGTTGGTCGCATTTTTGTGAACTCATGCGTAATTTTTATGCTGAAATGTATCGTGTTGAACGTTGGAGGGCGCAGGGGTCTGCTCGGAGTATTGGCAATTTACTCAAGGAGGTGAAGTGATGCCGAATCGCGTTTATAAAATGCGTGAACTTTGTGAAATTACATCAAGTAAGCGAATTTATGCGGCTGATTATAAACCAGAAGGAGTTCCCTTTTACAGAGGAAAAGAGATAAGTGAAAAGTTTAAGGGGAATCTTGATGTTTCTACGGAGCTTTTCATTGATAGAGATAAGTTTGAGCAAATTCGACACCGATTCGGGGCCCCAGTTGGTGGCGATCTTCTGCTAACCTCTGTTGGTACACTCGGCTCGCCATACGTGGTCAATAATGGAGAAGAATTTTACTTTAAAGACGGGAATTTAACATGGTTCAGAAAATTCAACCATCTTGAAAGCCGATTTCTTTATTACTGGCTTCAATCCTCACAGGGTAAGGCGGAACTGAAAAAGTGTACCATCGGTTCGTCGCAATCAGCGTACACGATTGTATTGCTAAAGGAGATGGAGATAACTCTTCCCCCTCTCCCAATCCAGCAAAAAATTGCAGCTATCCTCTCAGCATACGATGAGCTGATTGAGAACAACCTGCGGCGAATCAAGATTCTGGAAGAGATGGCGCAGAACCTCTATCGCGAGTGGTTCGTCAAGTTCCGCTTTCCCGGCCATGAGCAGGCCCGCTTTGTCGATTCACCTTTGGGCAGGATACCGGCGGGCTGGGAGGTTGTAGCATTTACAGACATTGCTGATGTCTTGAGTGGAGGCACACCATCAACAACTGTCGAGGAATACTGGAGTGGCTCGATCCCGTTTTTTGCACCAAAAGATGCTCCAGAGTCTTTCTATGTTACGAATACTGAAAAATCAATTACCGCATTGGGATTGAAAAAATGTAACAGTAAGCTTTACCAGAAAGATACGGTATTCATTACAGCAAGAGGTACTGTAGGAAAAGTTGTTATGCCTTCAATAGATATGGCAATGAACCAATCATGTTATGCTCTTCGGGGGAAAGAAGGAATAAGCCAACTATATCTCTTTTTGGCAACAAAGGATAAGGTTGAGTATCTCAAAAAGAACACGGGAGGTGCTACGTTTGACACAATTGTTGTTGATACTTTTAAACGAATGCTTGTTGCTAAACCATGCCGTGAGGTAATCGATCAGTTTTCCTGTCTGAGTCAAGCAGTGATAGAAATGATACTGAATGTTCTCAAAAAAAACACCACCCTTCGCCGCACACGCGACATGCTGCTGCCCAGGCTCATCTCCGGCGAGGTGGATGTCTCCGAACTTGATATTACCATTCCAGAGGAGGCCGTTGCATGAAAATTGAAACGTTACTCAGCCGACCGGAGGGAAAAACCCTTGAGTTCAAATCCGGTACGAACATCAACCCGGACACACTGGACGTCCGGGTTGCGTCCGGGTTGTTTGCAGGGTTCCGTAACTGGAAAGGGCGATCCTTGCTCTTGGTGGAGGTCTATCCCAGCGCATTGCGTCCCCACTGGCTGAAATCGCAGGGAATCATCAACGGTGTACTGGTGCGGGTGGGTTCTACCAACCGGCAGACTGATGAGCCATTGACCGCAGAGATGCGACGTTCAGCACTGAACATCTCTTATGATGAAGAAGCCATGCCGGTCATCAACCCGGAAGCACTGAACTTCCTGGTTGCTTCCGGGTTGTTTGCCGGGTTCCGTGAAGCCATTGGCAAGAGCACTTACGACCCGCAGAAACGATATGTGCCAGCAAAGGAGTCCCAACCATGACACCACCATCCGGCGGATACAGTGAAGATGCTCTGGTTGAGCAGCCAGCCATAGCCTTGCTCTCGACGCTCGGCTGGGAGACCTTCAACGCCTATCGAGAGTTCGATCATGGTGTCAGTCCACTTGGCCGGGAGACCAAAGCGGAAGTAGTGCTTAAAACCCGCTTGCGACTTGCCCTGTTGCGCCTCAACCCCGATGTAGCGGTCGAGTCGATCCATCAAGCCATCGAAGAGCTGACCCGCGACCGGTCACGCATGGGTGCCGTTGCAGCCAATCGCGAAATCTACCTTCTGCTCAAAAATGGTGCGCGGGTTTCGGTAGTCGATCCCGATGGAGATGGCGACACGGTGGAAGTTGTTCGGGTGGTTGATTGGGAAACGCCGTCCAATAACAACTTTCTGCTCTGTTCGCAGTTCTGGGTGACAGGTGAAATGCACACCAGACGAGCAGATCTGGTTGGGTTTGTGAACGGGTTGCCCTTGCTCTTCGTCGAACTGAAAGCCACCCATCGACGGCTTGAAACGGCCTGGAAGGATAATCTGCGTGACTACAAGGATACGGTGCCGCAGCTTTTCTGGGCCAACGCGCTCATCATCCTCTCCAATGGCAGCCAGAGCCGCCTTGGAACCTTGTCTGCCGGATGGGAGCACTTTGCTGACTGGAAAAAGATTGGCAGCGAAAGTGAGGCCGGGCAGGTATCGCTGGAGACCATGCTGCGGGGAGTCTGTGACCCTGCACGGTTTCTTGACCTGGTTGAAAACTTCACCCTCTTTCAGGAGGTCACCGGCGGATTGATCAAGCTGACGGCCAAGAATCACCAGTACCTCGGTGTCAATAACGCGCTGGAAGCTCTTGCCGATATTCGCCAGCGGGAGGGGAAGCTGGGAGTCTTCTGGCACACGCAAGGGAGTGGCAAAAGTATCTCGATGATGTTCTTTGCCCAGAAGGTACTGCGCAAGGTGCCGGGGAACTGGACGTTTGTTGTTGTTACTGATCGGCAGGAGCTGGACGGCCAGATTTACAAGCACTTTACCGCTGCCGGTGTGGTCACTGAAAATGGCGCCCAGGCGGAGAGCAGCAGGCATCTGCGGCAATTGCTGACGGAGGATCACCGCTACGTGTTCACCTTGATTCACAAGTTCCGCACCGAAAATGGAGAGGCGCACCCCATGCTCTCCGACCGTCGGGACATCATTGTCATTACCGACGAAGCACACCGCAGCCAGTACGATACGCTGGCAATGAACATGCGTGCCGCTCTCCCGAACGCCTCTTTTCTGGCCTTTACCGGAACACCGCTGATAATCGGGGAGGAGAAGACCCGGCAGGTTTTTGGCGAGTACATCAGCGTTTATGACTTTCAGCAGTCGGTGGCCGATGGCGCAACCGTTCCTCTCTACTACGAAAACCGTATCCCAGAGCTGCAACTGGTCAATGAGAAGCTCAACGACGATATGGAGCGCCTGCTCGAAGCCGCAGAGCTTGACGAAGCGCAGGAAAAGAAGCTTGAGCGGGAGTTTGCCCGCGAGTACCATCTGATTACCCGTGACGACCGGTTGGAGAGGGTAGCAAAAGATCTTGTGGAACATTTCACCGGGCGCGGCTTTCAGGGCAAGGGCATGATGATCTGCATCGACAAGGCGACAGCCATCAAGATGTATGACAAGGTCAAGAAGCATTGGGCGGCGAAGATTGCTTCATTGCAGGCTGAACTGATGCGGGGTACCGATGCAGAGCGTCGAGACATCAAAGATCGCGTTGCCCGGATGAAAGAGACCGATATGGCGGTGGTGGTCTCTCAGGGGCAGAATGAGATTGCCGATATGAACGAGAAGGGGCTCGACATTCGACCGCACCGTAAACGAATGGTGGAGGAGGATCTTGAAAAGAAATTCAAGGATCCGGATGACCCGTTCCGTCTGGTTTTTGTCTGCGCCATGTGGATGACCGGCTTTGATGTTCCGAGCTGTTCGACCCTCTACCTCGACAAGCCGATGCGCAACCACACCTTGATGCAAACCATTGCCCGTGCCAACAGGGTTTTTCTCGACAAGGTGAGTGGCCTGATTGTGGACTACGCCGGAGTGTTCCGTAATCTGGAGAGAGCGCTTGCCATTTACGGTGTGGGCAAGGGCGGCAAAAAGCCGGTTGAAGACAAATCCGCATTGGTGGTTGCATTGCAGCAAGCTTTGGAAGAGACCCGGAGCTTGTGCACACAACAGGGCGTGAATCTTGCCTCTATCCAGAATGCTGAAGGGTTTGCGCGTGTCGAACTGCTTGACAATGCCGTCGAGGCGCTGATTATCTCCGAAGAGGTCAAACGACGTTATCTTGACCTGGCCAACACCGTCCAGCGGCTTTTTAAGGCCGTCTTGCCCGACCTGCGTGCTCATGAGTTTGCTGCTGAAGTATCGCCCATCAAGGTCATTGCCGATAAAATCCGGGCACTGGTTCCCTCTGCCGATATTACCGAGGTGATGGCGCAGGTGGAAGTTCTTCTCGACCAGTCGATTGCAACAGAAGGTTATGTTATCCGGGAGGTGGGCGACACCGACAACGACGACCACCTGATTGACCTCAGCACCATTGATTTTGACAAGCTGGCTGAAAAGTTCAAAACCAGTCGAAAGCGAACGCTCAACGAAAAGCTCAAGGGAAGTGTAGGACAAAAGCTGATGGCAATGGTACGACTCAATCGGACTCGGATGGATTATCTCGAACGGTTCCAGCAAATGATTGCGGCCTACAATGCCGGAAGCCTCAATCCCGAAGAGTTTTTCCGCCAACTGGTCACTTTTGCCCAGAGCCTGAATGAAGAAGAGAAGCGAGGAGTGAGTGAACAGTTAACCGAAGAAGAGCTGGCACTTTTTGACCTGTTGATGAAACCACCGATTGAGATGACCGATGCTGACCGGGAGAAGGTTAAAGCTACCGCAAAGGAGTTGCTGGCGACGCTCAAAAGCAACAAACTGGTGCTTGACTGGCGGAAACGGCAGCAGGCGCGTGCCGCAGTGAGGGTCGCCATAGAGAAGCTGCTGGATGACAACCTGCCCAGAGCATACACACCGGAACTCTTCAGGCAGAAATCAACAGCGGTGTTTCAGCATGTCTATGATGCCTATTATGGTTCGGGACGCAGTGTGTATGTGGCGGCGTGAGGTGCAAATGAAATCAGAACAAAGTGGAATGGGTCATTTTATCCTTAGCGTACGATTTTTTCTGAATTCTGAGGCGACCCCAACTGCAACCGGTGGAAGGAGAAACCAATCTTGGCAAGAAACAACTACCGAGTCAAAAAGTAGTTGCAAATTATTTCGAAATGACGTAATCTAAAGCCTCTACTTGGGTGATTGCTAATTTCCGAAATTGGCTGATTTTTAATTCCCGACTACACCTCATGAGAATAGCCGCATGTTTGATTCTATTTCCCCGACAAAATTTGTTCTAACGTTAACTCTCTTTCCGTCCCGTTACGTTCGTACCATGTCATCATGTACGCTTCTTTAACCTCATTTGCAGTATGGTTCATTATCACTGTATTTGCATCGGGTCTGTTTTTTCTGCACCAACCGTCGATTACATCCAAAGGCAACTTAGGGCCTTTTACGTTACAGCCAGAGAGAGGGCACTTGACTGTTTGAAGTAAGACTCTCACCAAATCAGGATATCCTGAATCTTCATTTCTGAGCCACCCTTTTACCACTTTCTCTCTCATCTTATTTCCTTCCGTAAGAGAAACATGGATTTTGTCAAGTCTTGCAATATCGTCCGTCGTCTTTGGTGCCGCAGAAGAAATCTCTGTCATGCATAACACTGCGAATGCTAAAAATACGATTACAAGTCGATGCTGATAAATTTTCATTTGATATCGCCTCTTTTTTTATCTGTTAAAAGTTATAATGTGACGTTGATTTAATTACTTTTCTCGATAAATTTCTGCATTTCTTTTCTTGAGTTGGACGGCACTCCCCAAGAGTATTTCGTCAGTATTTCACTATATACATACTTCCATTTTTCAGATGCATTGCGTCCTTTAGAGTTCTTTTCTCTATCAAGCAAATTGCGGATTTCAGCCACATTATGAAAATCAGGCCATATCGCTTCAGCTTCAGTAAAGGCGTGCAAGGCGTTTTCGAGATCCCTTTTCAATAAGTAATCAAATCCTTGCTCTTCCCAATCCAAAGCGGTCGTCGAAGTGGATTGTATATTCTCTCGATTTTTGTTACTTACCTGTCGAAGGGTCTCTTGTTGTGAAGGTCTTTGAATGTCAGCACTGATAGACACCGCTTCTTTTTTGACTCCCTTTTGTGCATTTTCTAATGAAAGCAAAAGCTTATTCACATATTCTCTTACTTTTGCTGGACTGTCTGCATTCTCATTTATTAACTTTAAATCATCTTTCTGCGAAATCAACTGTTGCTGAATTGTCTTCTCAAGAGATCCCACTCTATCTCCGAACTCTACTAAATTTCCTATCTTCACTTTTCTGTTCTGTAAGTCAGGAAATACCAATACAAATGCAATAATAAAAACTGGCCATACAAATGCCTTGATGTATTCAAGAATGATCTCAGCTTTTGATTTTCCTGATTCGCCCATGCTGTTGCGTTGTTCATACTGCTTCTGAAAAGCCTAATAAGATGCGCAATTTAATAAAATTTTTCATAAAAGACGCTTGGTGCCTGATTTTTGCACTTATTTGACTTGTGTCAAAATATTTTTAACCCGTCGCTAACACCAATTATTTTAATTCTTTATATTCACTAATGAATTTGCATATCCCAAATTGATTGGTTGTGATCGGAAAATAAGAATCAGGCTATTATTGCCCATCCCGGCAAACGTGTCAGTACGGAACCTGAGTCTCAACTGAATTCCTTAACGTGCTATTTTTTCCGTTTTCTGAAGCGACCCCTATTATGGTTCAGGGCGCAGTGTGTATGAGGCAGCGTGAGCTATAAATGAAATCACAATAAAGTGGAAAGGGTCATTTTATCGTTAGCGTCAGATATTTTCTGAATTCTGAGGCGACCCATAATTGCCAACCAATCCACTCTACAGGCACTGTCCAAAATATTATAACATAAGAGACAGTATCAAAACGCTCAAAATAATTGTCTTTTAAATCGTTTTTTATCATTTTATAGACATTTTTTCCGATAAACGATTTCTTAGACACATTTCAGCATGAGACTCTTCGGTTACGCTCGCGTTTCAACCAGCCAACAGTCACTGGACATCCAGGTCAATGCGCTGATGGCTGAAGGTGTTGAACCCAATCGCATTTTTACTGACAAAGAGTCTGGCAGCCATGTTCGACGTGACGGACTGCAATCATTGCGCGTCAAAGTAGAAGCAGGGGATGTGGTACTGGTCAAGAAGCTCGACAGGCTTGGCCGTGATACGGCGGACATGATTCAGCTCATCAAAGAATTTGATGCCATTGGAGTAGCTGTCCGCTTTCTTGATGATGGTATCAGCACCGAAGGTACAATGGGAAAAATGGTCGTGACCATTCTCTCGGCTGTTGCTCAGGCTGAACGGCAACGGATTCTGGAAAGAACTAACGAGGGACGAGTGGAAGCACAGGCAAAAGGAGTCAAGTTCGGAAGAAAACCTTCTGTTGACCGGAACAAAGTACTGGCTTTACGGGGACAGGGAGTTGGAGCGACAGAGATTGCCAAACAGATGAAGATTGGAAGAGCCACGGTCTATACAATAATTCAAGCTGCTCAAAAGTAACAGATCAGGTGCCACGGTTCCAAGAGAAGCAGACACGATTCAGCAACACGAACCAAACAGAGACCGTAGCCATGAGCAACCACAGGATGACAGCCGAAGTTCTTGCAAAGATCAAGCTTTCTGAAAACAGAACGGCCATTAAAGAGGCACTGGCGAAGATGATGAACAGGGAGCCTTCAGGACTGGAAATTCAGCTTGTAGAGGCAGGCTACCTTATGGGCGCGACCAGCCTTGCAGCCGATATGATGGAGGCACAGAGCTTTCTCGACATTGCGAACAATTGACAATTTCACCAAAAACAATAAACTGTTGTGATAATGATAGAGCAGAGCGCGGAAATAGCAAAAGCCATTCAAGAGAGAAGCAAGAAAGAACTCCGTGAAGTGATTGTGGAAGTTCTGCACAGGGAACCAACAGAGATGGAATGGGAGATTGCGGCTTCGAGCTTTTATATCCTAATTTCCCGAGCAAATTATGACGAGGCCATGTCCGGCAGCTCAATTTTGAGTTCCTTGAGAATCTCTCTTTGTGCTTTAGTCATCTCAGTGAGGATGTGTCCATACTTGCCTGTATAGGTCACTTTGGTGAGTGTCTCCATTTCCCGAAGAAGTTCACGCACCGTGTATTTTTCAATCAGTCCAGATGTCCTCATTCTCTGACGTAGTTCGCTGATGAGGATCAGAGCGATAAACTGGATGAAAAGTCTGCCATCGGCAGTCGATGACTTGTGCATCCGCAGTCGCTTCATGTCCAGCGAGTTTTTCAAATCGTCGAAGCACTTCTCCACGGCATCCTTGTCACGGTAAACCTTTATGGCTTCCAAAGGCTCCTTGATTCCACTTGAAAGCAGTGCCTGAAATCCTGCATACCGGTTGATGTGTTGGCTTATTGCTTCAGTGTTATACGTAACTGCCAGACCGCGCTTGGGCGTTCTCTTCTGGATGAAAAAATCATTATAGGCCTTCTTGTGCTCTGCTACAGGCTTGCCCGATTCGAGCTCCTTTTTATACTGGAGCAATTCTTCATTAAAGGTGTCTACATCCTTGGCGTGACTGCTCGCATTATAGTACAGGTGAAGATAACAGCGACGATTTTCCTTTCCCCAAGGATAGAGTCGCGAGTGGACATACAGTACTTCGTCATCAAGCTTGCGATACCCGGCAGGCCCGTGGATAGTTTCATGGATATCGTCAATGGCGTTCTGTAACCACTTATTGTTCAATGGTATACCTATGGTGAAACGATCGCGGTGCTGCACCAGCTCATCAATGTTCTTTTTGCTGTAGAACCCTTTATCCATAATAAAATGCAGTC
>CAIOLC010000243.1 GCA_903859055.1 uncultured Chlorobiaceae bacterium
CAGCTCGCTTATTGTTCCTGTTATTACTATTTACGAGGTGTCAAAGGTACTTTTACGTGAGTCTGGAGAAAATGAGGCGTTGCAGGCTGTTTCGGCAATGCAAAAGTGGAAAGTTATTGATTTTACCGCAAAATTAGCGATTTCTGCATCACAACTCAGTTTGCAGTACAGATTACCAATGGCGGATAGTATCATTTTGGCGACAGCCCAAGACTATGGTGGAACTATTTGGACATAGGATATAGATTTTAAGGGGATTCCAGGGGTTAACTATTTTCAGAAATTTTAAAATTCGTTTCTTGAGGTCATCTCCATTCGTATCTGAAACTCCGTAAAGCACATCATGGATGGAACGCACAAATTCTGTATCTCTCCGAAGAGGTATCTTTAAAAGCCATGTTTTATGTTGAACAACATATACTCAGTCTCTCCATGCAACGGGCAGATGCTTTAATTGGAGTCTACAGCAATCGCTTATGACCTTCCTGTTCTCACGGGTAACGATGGTTGAATCGCTACAGGACATATTCCTCGAAGCTCTGCTTCGTAATGGAATTCTTAAACATGAACTCATACTCCGTAGCTCTGCTGTGGGGTAGTTGATCGTAGGGCCGGTTTTGCCTTTGTCGGCTTCAAACCGGAATATGCCGGAAAGTTGCATTATTACTGCTCTGCTGACGCTCATGCGCTGACACAAATATCCCGCAACCACTGCGTGATTTTTCTCTTGTAACCTCCCGCATCACTTTTATTTGATATGAATATTCGGTAAATATGAAGACTCCATAGACTGACCGAATATCACAAAAAACGACCAATGCGCATTGAAGAGATAACGTCGGGCAGTTCGCTTACAGGCCTTGAGCCTTCAGCGGTTGCAACGGTTATCGTGGTCATTCCAATTGCCGACGGAGCTGTTCGGGTGATCTACCAGATGCCTGATGGAACCCTCAAAGAGCGTCTGCTTGGCCGGGCCGATGAAGAGAACATTGCGGTTGCCACCACCGAGCGCCCCTGGTCTTTTGACGGAGATGGTGACGCATTCATAATTACCGTTGAGGCCAAGCGCATTGATCTTGCTTTTCTGTTTGACCCTATGATGGCCGTTCACACCTCAAATGTAGAACCCCTTCCGCATCAGATTACGGCTGTTTATGAAGCCATTTCCCAGAGCAGCCTCAAGGCGTTGTTGCTGGAAGCGATTCTCCACGGCGACAAACCGGAGGTGCATGCCCGCCTCAGTCACAAAATTGATATTGCCCTCGATCTTGACCACCTGAAGGAGATTCTCAATCGGGACGCACTCGCGCAGGAAAGTTTCAGCCCTGAACGTCTCTTTTCTGTGAAGGAGGAGATGGAAAAGGCCGAAGCGCGTCGTCTTCAGCCCTTTTTTGTTCGCTCCTTCTTTATGAAAGGATTTGAGTCGCTTGGAGGTTCAATCTTCCCCCGCGAATCTGGCCGTTTTGAAATCACCCATGTTCCTGCCGAATTGCGAGAACGTGACCGGCTTATCACCGGGCGCAATCGGCGCGACCTTGCTCCGGTTCTGCGACGTTACGAACGGGTTTGTTTTACCAAGGCTGCTGTGCGTCCAGTGGATAAACCCGGTTTTGCCATCAGTGAATTTCTGAAAAAGGCAGAAATTAATTTGTAAAACTGTGAGTATTATGTTAACCGAAGATCAGCTCAAGGTATTACTGACCGATATGGAGGCCGATACTATTGAACGAACGACATCGGTAAGTGATACCGATAAATTCAGTCAGGCGATTTGTGCGTTTGCCAATGATTTGCCCAATCATCGAAACCCGGGTTATCTTTTGATAGGGGTAACAGATAAAGGGGTTTTGTCGGGGTTGACTGTTACTGACGAACTTCTCAAAAACCTTGGCGGTATTCGTTCTCAAGGCAATGTGTTACCTCAGCCTTACTTGACTGTCGCCAGATTCGCACTCTCCGGTGGAGATGTCGCTGTTGTTGAAGTTCATCCCTCTGATCTTCCTCCTGTTCGTTACAAAGGGCGAGTGTATATCAGAGTCGGCCCTCGAAAAGGTATTGCCAATGAGCAGGAAGAGCGAGTTCTTACTGAGCGGCGTGTTGCCCTTGCTCGCTCGTTTGATGCCCGTCCTTGTTCAGAAGCAACAATTGAAGATATTGCGTTAGGTCAATTCGATGCCTATCGGCGGGAAGCGGTTGATCCTGAAACCATTGCGGCAAACAATCGAACTATTGAATTACAGTTGGCATCCTTGCGGCTGTACGACCCCAAACCAGCCTGCCCAACCTATGGCGGTATATTACTCTTCGGGAAAAACCCCAGATTCTTTTTACCAGGTGCCTATGTCCAATACCTCAAACTGCCCGGAACGGACTTGACGGAACAGCCTGACGACCAGGCAGAGATTTCCGGCGACCTTCACACTCTGTTGCGAGAGCTGGAAGGGAGAATCAAGCTTCTGATACAGACAACCATGCGCAAGGTCAGTGCCCTTGAGGAAAAACAGCAACCTGACTATCCCGAGTGGGCGTTACGGGAGTTGCTTATGAATGCGGTCATGCACCGTAACTACGACAGCAATTCACCTATTCGCTTTTATGCATTCATCGATCATATTGAGATCCAGAGTCCAGGAGGTTTGTATGGTGAGGCAACACCTGAAAATTTTCCAACCCGTAACAGTTACCGCAATCCGGTTATTGCCGAAGCCATGAAATCACTCGGTTTTGTGAACAGGTTCGGCTATGGTGTTCAGCGAGCGCAAGCGCTTCTGGCACAGAATGGCAATCCGCCAGCTCAATTTGAGTTTGATGAGCACTCTGTGTTGGTCAAGATATTTCGGAGGCTTCCATGAAAACAATCGCTTTTTTTAACAACAAGGGCGGTATTGGCAAGACCTCGCTTGTCTATCATCTGGCATGGATGTTTGCCGATCATGGCATCAAAACACTTGTGGTCGATCTTGACCCGCAAGCCAACCTCACAGCCATGTTTCTCGATGAAGATCGTCTGGAAACCTTATGGCCCGATGATGAGCACCCAGACACGGTGTATGGAGCAATCCGCCCGATTTTACGGGGAACTGGTGATATTGCTCAACCCAGTGTAGAAATGATCACCAGCACCCTCGCTCTTGTTCCGGGTGACCTTGGCTTGTCACGGTTTGAAGACAAACTTTCGGATGCCTGGCCACGATGTCACAACCGCGATGAATCTGCTTTTCGAACCATGACAGCCTTTCATCGTCTTGTACAGCGTGGCGCAGAATGGGGCGCAGAACTGGTGTTGATTGATGTTGGCCCAAATCTTGGTGCCATCAATCGTTCGGCGTTGATTGCTTCCGATCAGGTTTGTTTGCCGGTGGCTCCTGATCTCTTCTCCCTGCAAGGTCTCAAGAATCTTGGCCCGACACTTCGAGAGTGGCGTACCCTATGGGCGGA
This sequence comes from uncultured Chlorobiaceae bacterium, assembly GCA_903859055.1. Taxonomy (GTDB): domain Bacteria; phylum Bacteroidota; class Chlorobiia; order Chlorobiales; family Chlorobiaceae; genus Chlorobium. The sequence continues at coordinate 3,439 of CAIOLC010000243.1, forward strand.
ACTTCTCACCAAAGCGCCTCTGGATCTCCCGATGCCCAGAGGGGCGATGCAGCCTGTCGGTTATATTGTTATACAACATGGTATGCTCGATACCCGGCCCGTCAAGGCCTATAAACGCTGGATGGACCGAATACCGCTTGTTTACCGGGATGCTGTTCTTAATGAACCAATTAACTCCTTGCCACCTGTTGCGCAAGATCCATACTGCCTCTCATTGCTCAAGCATTATCGAAGCTTGATGCCAATGGCAATGGAGGCTCGTAAACCGATTTTTTTCCTGAAATCTGCCGATGGGGCGATTGGAGCCCACATCGAAGCTGTAAGGAATTGCTATACGGATTTTCAGAATTTGGCTGCTAACATAGCGGCGGCGGCTGGAATAGCGTTTCAATGAGGAGATCTCAAGTTCCGGCACCAAGTCATTAACCCGCTTATCATGGCAGGATTGATTGAAATGACCATTCCGGATAAACCACGAAGCCGCCTGCAAAAATACAGAATACAGGAAAAAGTCAGAACCTGGCTTAGAGAAAGAAAGCAATGATATCAGACTATCCCATAAAATCACCCAGCAAGCTTATTGAGAGTTGCTCTGCCGTTGGACGCAGTGAGGAATGGTTACACGGATTTTCAGAAGTTGGCAGATAACAGAGCTGTCGCGGCAGGTAGAGCAACTGATTTGAGCGACAAGTAATA
>CAIOLC010000244.1 GCA_903859055.1 uncultured Chlorobiaceae bacterium
ATCATAATGTTATCCGGAACGAGATTGCCGGCATCCATCAATACTTTGGCTTTAATGCCGAGTTCCGTTGGTAATTTTATCTCTTCGCGCAGCATGTCGCCGGTAGAGATGTGGGGAATGTGATAACGTTCGGAAAGGATCTTTGCCTGTGTTCCTTTGCCGACGCCGGGAGGTCCGAATAATATTATATGCATTATCGTATGTTCAGAGTAAGAGAAATTCCAAATACGAATGAACAAATTGTAGCATGAGATGTTCTTTCCGTATTTGTTATTTGGAGCTTGTTATTTGATTTTTCTGCGACTGTTAGTCCTGTAAAAGTTGTTCTTCTTTTACCGCAAGCTGCCCGCACGCGGCATTAATGGTCGTCCCATAGCTTTTTCTGAGCGTAACATGAAGTCCTGCATTGACGAGGTATAGCCTGAACTGCTCCCTTGTAGCACTGTAAACAGGGCTGAAGCCCATATTAATGATTGAATTGTAATCAATCAAATTTATTTTGCATAAAAAGCTTCTCGAAAATCGTGCAAGCATTTTTGCATCTTCCAGAGAGTCGTTCACTCCATTCAGGAGCATGTAGACAAGGGTGACAGGTATACCGGTCAATGCTGTGTATTCCGCAAGAGATTTCCCAAGTTCTTTCAGCGGGTATTGCCTTGCTGCAATTGGCATCAGTGTTTCGCGTTTCTGTTGGTCGGCAGTATGAAGCGAAACAGCGAGCTTTGTTTTCATACCTGATTTTGCAATTCTCTCTATTTCAGGTATTACCCCTACGGTCGATATGGTCACTTTTTTTTGTGAAATTGAGAACCTGTACTGTTTATTGCAGAGGGTCTCAATGGCTTCGATAACATTGTCGGTATTCAGGAGAGGCTCTCCCATACCCATGAACACAATATTTGTGATGGCAAGGTCTGACTTTTTTGCCGAAAGTATCGTGTTGAGGGCGTACGCCTGTCCGGCAATCTCTCCTGCGCTGAGATTGCGATGCAGCCCCATTTTTCCCGTTGCGCAGAAAGAGCATTGAAAAGGGCAGCCAACCTGCGATGAGAGGCAGGCTGTCATTCTCTCTCCTGAGGGAATAAGCACGCTTTCGACTCTTTTGTTATCCTGGAGTTTCAGAAGAATTTTTTCAGTTGGCTGATCGCACTCTTCATCGAAACTTTTCTCGTGCTCCACAATCTCTGGACGGATAATTGAGAATGATTCCGAAAGCTTTTTGCGTAATGAACGGCTCAAGATGGTCATCTCCTCAAAGCTTGGTGCATGGTGGCTGAAAAGCCACTGGTGTATCTGGGCAGCCCTGAATGAGGGTTCTCCCAGGGTAATCATTGCCTGCTGAAGCTCTTTGAGCGTCAGATCCATCATGTTTGGAATCACTGTGGTCATGAAATCAATGGGAGTTGTTACGTGGAAAAAATAGTGGGTATTCCCTAAATTATATAAAACGCGGAAAAAAGCATAAATTGAATTTTATGCTTTTATAATGGTTATTCCCAACTCATGATAGTACCAGAGTATGGTCGGACGCTTAATACCGAGGAATGGTCTCCGGTCATCGATGCGCTGCTTGAAGGTCAGCATTTTGTTCTTACAACTCATGAAAATTCTGATGGTGACGGGCTGGGAAGTGAGATAGCCCTTGCGCTTGTGCTGAGGGCTCTCGGCAAGGAGGTGGCCATCGTCAATCCAACAGAGGTACCTCCTAATTACCAGTTTCTAAAAAAATTATATCCAATAGCTTTTTTTGACAAAAAGAGTGAGGAGGCGATACAGCAGTTGGTGCTTTGTGATGTTGTCGTGCTCCTTGATGCCAATTTGAGGGACAGAATGGGGCCTCTCTGGCCCCATGTCAATTTTTCGAAAGAGCTTGGAAGTCTGAAACTGGTTTGTGTTGATCATCATCTTGAACCTGATGATTTTACTGATGTTATGGTTTGTGAGAATTATGCTTCATCGACGGGTGAGCTCGTCTATGGGCTGATCTCTGCGCTTCAGGAGAGGTTGGAGCGCAATCTGTTTACTCCCGGGATTGCTGAAGCTCTTTATGTCGCTGTTATGACGGATACTGGTTCTTTCAGATTCCCTAAAACAACTCCCTATGTCTATCAGCTTGCTGGCGACCTTGTTAACAAGGGAGCTGATGCTGCTGAAATTTATGACACGATCTATAACTCCCTGACTCCAAATGCCCTCAAGCTTCTGGGGGTGGCTCTGAGTGCCATTACCATTCTGGATAATGGCGAAATTTCATGGCTCTTTATTTCGCAGGATATGATCAAGGCGACCGAGAGCAAGCTTTTTGATACCGATCTTATTATCCACTATCTTTTAAGTGTTCCTTCGGTGCGAATTGCTGTGTTGATGGTTGAGATGCAGGATGGAAGAACCAAGGCAAGTTTCCGTTCACGCGGGAATATTTATGTCAATCAGTTGGCTAAGCAGTATGGTGGTGGTGGCCACATGAATGCAGCCGGTTGTCTTTTTCAGCTCTCTTCTGACAAAGCACAGAAGGTTTTGCTTGAGGATGTGCGACTCTTTCTGAAAAGTCATAAAGAACAGGGTAAAGGGCAGGGTTTTCTACGTTAAACATTGATTTATTTTGTGTTATGAAAATAAGTGTAACAAAAAGTGATTTTCACACTCTTGGCGCGGATCTTCTTGCTCTGCCGTTCAGTAGTGTTGCACTAAAAGATGAGGGTGAAAATGCACTTTCCGCATCAGGTGTTGATCTTCAGCTTCTTGCAGATTTCAAGGGTGATGCGGGGGAGATTGTTGTTTTGTATGGAGTGCAAAAGGGTTTCTCTGCATCAAGGATTGTGTTGCTTGGTGTTGGTGAGGGTAAAAAGATTGATGACTGGCGTAAGGCGGCAGTTGCGCTTGCTTCAAAAGCTGTAGAACTGAAGTGTCAAAAGATTGCAATTGACCTCTCCGGGATAGGCTCTCTTGCAGTGACAACGGGACAATCAGTGACTTCGCTGGCAGCAGCGTTTGTTGAAGGCTCTTTTACAGGCTCCTATCGGTTTGACCGTCTTAAAAGCGGCAAACTTGAGGAAAAGGGGAGAGAGGAGAGGTCGGTGGAGATTGCAGAGCTTGTTTTTGTAGCCTCTTCGGATGCTTTTGAAGAGATCGAAAGAGGCGTGATTGATGGAGAGATCGTTGGTTCGTGCAAAAAAATGGCCAGAGATTTGGTAAATCTTCCGGGCAATTATCTCAATGCCAACGATATTGCAAAGGCGGCAGAGGAATCTGGCAAGAGATCTGGTTATCGTGTAGAGGTATTTCATAAAAAAGAGATAGAGTCTCTTGGAATGGGTGGGTTGCTTGCGGTGAACAAGGGCAGCGATCAACCCCCAACCTTTACGGTGCTTGATTATACTCCAAAAGGAGCTGCCAGAGCGGTTGTTGTGCTTGTGGGTAAAGGGGTAACGTTTGATTCTGGTGGAATTTCTCTGAAACCCTCTGAAAATATGGGGGAGATGAAGTCTGATATGTCGGGCGCGGCAAGTGTTTTGGGTGCCGTGGAGGCTGCCGCTCGTCTTGCGCTTCCCCTGCGTGTTATCGGGTTGCTTCCAGCAACGGACAATATGCCGAGTGGGACGGCCCAGCAGCCAGGCGATGTCATTACCACCTATTCAGGAATTACGGTTGAGGTGGGAAATACTGATGCCGAAGGGCGACTTATTCTGGCCGATGCCTTGACCTATGGCAAGGAAAAATATAATCCTGATGTTATTGTTGATGTTGCGACGCTTACTGGAGCCTGCATTGTTGCTCTTGGATATTCAGTTGCCGCTCTTTTCAGCAATAATGACAAGCTTGCTGAAGAGATTTTTCAGGCAGGAGAACAATCGGGTGAAAAGGTGTGGCGAATGCCGCTCTGGGATCTTTATAGTGAGCAGATCAAGTCTGATGTTGCGGATGTCAGCAATACCGGGGGGCGTGGAGCCGGTGCGGTGACGGCTGCAAAATTTCTTGAGAAATTTATTGATGGCCATGGCAACTGGGCGCATATTGATATTGCTGGCCCCTCTTTTGCACCGAAAGGCACTGGTAAAGTGAATGGTGGAACGGGTTTTGGGGTTGCTCTGCTTGTTGGGTTGCTGAAGAAATTGTCATGTTGATAGTTGTTTTTCAGGAACATTTTATAAAAGTTAATCATGATGGCGGTTCCGCAAAATCCTGTGGTGATTGTTCCCGGTGTTATGTTCTGGGACAGGTTGTATAGCGTCATGAAAGATGCTCTTGCAGCATATATTCCTCTGGAAAAAGTGGCTATTGCGCCGGTATCCTTTCTTGACTGGATTGGTTTTCCTCCATCACCGGAACGATCGACAAACAGGGTTATGCACATCGTTGATCGTACCGTCAGGGAGATGGGTCGCAAATTTCCTGATGAGCCAGTAACGCTTGTTGCCCATAGCGGAGGCGGGACTGTGGCGATGGTTTATCTCCTTGAACAACCATTCCACGGGGATGCTTATCATCCTGGGAGGCGTATTGGTAAACTACTTACTCTTGGAACGCCATTTCATACTCATGAGCGTTATGCCATGCTCAAGACAGATTTTATCTTTAACCATCTTCGACCTGAATTTTTTAATCGTTATCGGGTTGTATCTGTCGTCAGTGATAAGTATTATGGCAATTCAAACGGGAGTTTTATCGAGAAAGCCTGTTTTAAGTGCTATGAAAGCGTTCTTGATGATGGTAATGTTGCCGGTGATGGTATTGTGCCTGCGAAAAGCTGTTTTCTTGAGGGCGCAGAAAATGTTACTATTTCAGATGCAGAACATCTTCCAACACCGCTTACCCGATGGTATGGCACAAAAGAGGGGGTTGAACAATGGATTCAGTGGCTGTAAGGGATAGCCGGTTCAGGGGTGCCGGGGTTGTGTTTTTCGCTCTTTTGCTGATTCTCTCATCGTGTAGTTCGGAAAAGCAAAAGCTTGATCCGCAGCAACAGCACATCGAATCAATGATGGCGATTCTTGCCCAGGTACAGAAAAATCTTGGACGTATTCAGCAGAAAGAGGCAGTTGTTGAACGGCTCTCTTCTGGTATTGAGGGAAAGGAGAGCCAGAATATTGAGCGGGTTGGGAAAGATATTTCCGCAAGTATTCGTTTTATTGATTCTACTCTGGTGGCCAGTAAAAATCTTGTCAAAAAGCTTGAGGAGGAGAACAAATCTTCGTCCTATCGTGTCGAATCTCTTGACAGGCTTGTTTCGGAGTTGCAACTTGCCATCAACACCAAGGATGGGGAGGTGAATGCGCTCAAGGGAAATGTGCAGAAACTGAACAAGCAGCTCTCTTCACTCATGGCAACTGTCGATGTGCTTGATGAATATATCCAGGGTCAGGAGGTACAGCTTTACACTGTTTATTATATTTCAGGAACCTTCAATGAACTGGTCTCAAAGGGTATTCTTGTGCCAATAAACCCTTTTGAGAAGTTGTTAGGCAGTGAGTATCGCCTTGCCCCGGATTTTAATATAAAATTGTTCAAAAAGGTGGATATGGTGGAGACTCGAGATCTCTTTTTTGACAAGCCACTCAAAAGCCTGAAAATTGTAACACCTCATACAACAGGATCTTACGAACTTGTGGGTGGCAAAACCTCATCATTGCTTCTTATCCGTGACGAGAATGCTTTCTGGCTGAAATCCCGTTGTCTGGTTATTGTTACTGAATAATAAAATTGATAACTCTTGAAAATAACGATATTTGGATCAGGGTATGTCGGTCTTGTTACCGGTGCCTGTTTTGCCGAGGTCGGTAATGATGTTCTCTGTGTTGATATTGATCAACTGAAGATTGATCGTTTGACGGAGGGGAAAATTCCAATCCATGAGCCCGGTCTTGAGGAGATTGTTCTTGACAATATCCGTTCAGGAAGGTTACATTTTACCACTGATATCGCTCAAGCCGTTGAGTTTGGGCTTTACCAGATTATTGCTGTCGGAACTCCTCCAGATGAAGATGGTGCAGCGGATTTACGACATGTTTTGAACGTGGCCGAGAGTATTGGCACCTTCATGCGGGAGTATCGGCTTGTTATCAACAAGTCAACAGTGCCGGTCGGCACTGCTGATCTTGTGAAAGAAAAAATTGCATCGGTACTTGCCGACAGAAAGATTGAGATTGATTTTGACGTTGTCTCAAATCCTGAGTTTCTGAAAGAGGGAGATGCAGTTAACGACTTTATGAAGCCTGAACGTATTATTGTTGGTGTTGATGACCCTCGTACCAAAGAGCTGTTACGCTTTCTTTATTCTCCCTTTAATCGCAGCCATGAGCGCTTTATAGCCATGGATGTTCGTTCAGCAGAGCTCACGAAGTATGCGGCAAACGCCATGCTTGCCACAAAAATCAGCTTTATGAACGAGATTGCCAATATTGCCGAACGGGTTGGCGCTGATGTTGAGGCTGTCAGAAAGGGTATTGGCTCTGATTCAAGGATAGGATTTTCTTTTATTTATCCTGGTGTTGGATATGGTGGCTCCTGTTTTCCCAAAGATGTTCAGGCTGAAATGAGACGGCAGCAGAAGCTGAATAGACCGGCC